>CAZAZH010000067.1:0-3634 GCA_964489585.1 uncultured Syntrophomonas sp. | reverse complement strand
GTAGCAGAGCTGGCCTACAACGAGATCATGAAAATGACCCTGGGAGAATCTTATTAGTAATGCAAAGGGAGGGATTTTTTAACATGAGAGTAACGGTTAAATCTTCGGTCAGGCGGAGCGGCAGCCTGCTGATGGGACTGGGTATGGTATTGGCCCTGCTTTTTTTAGCGGCGGCTGACGGGCAGGCGGCAGGCGGAGGAATTAGCGAGATACGGATTAAATATGTTCTGTATGATCCCGGCACAGATCAATCCGGAACCGGCTGGAACTGGACGGCATCTACCAAAACACTTACCATTTCCGGGGCTATCGATGGGAGGATAAATTTTACAGGAGAAGATGAAATAAAGATTAGGGTTGACGGAAATGGGAGTACGAATTCCATCGGTTATTCGGATGGAAGTCTGGACATTAGCGGCAGTGGTACGCTTACCATAAACGGCACCATGGCGGGCATATCAGCCAAAAATCTGGTTATTAACAGTGCCACTATCGATGTCGGTGCATCTAATGAGTGGGAAAGAGCAATCTATGTGCAAGAAAATGTCGATATAAAGGGCGGCACCCTCATTCTGCGGGAAACCAGCAACGGAGGGGTAGGCATATTCGCCTTGAATGGCAACATCAATATTGGCGGTTCGGCAAATGTGCGCACGGCTAGCCCTACATATTCAATAGCACTTTGCTCAAACAAAGGGCAGATTACGGTTGCAGATGAAGCTGTGGTAGAGGTAGCCAGTGAGAACCATAGTGCCATCTACAGCAAAAATATTAATATTTCCGGCGGAACGGTCACGGCCAGGAGCAGTAGTTCCAACGGTGCTGTTTCTGCCGAAAACCTTAACATCAGCGGAGGTTCGCTGACTACCGGCGATACCGATGCTTCACCGGTAAACGGCCATGTAAACGCTAACCTCACCGTTAGCGGTGCCGGTTCGACAGTTACGCTTAATGGTAACCTGGGAAGCCATAGTATCCTGGGCAGTAAAGGTGACCTTTCGGTTACTGACGGCACAGTGACTATAACCGGTACTATAGCAGGAACCCCCATAATTACCGGGGGCACAGTATCTATAAACGGTGCCCCGGCGATTACCAACTTTATTACCGTAAACAATGGAACTGTTAACCCTGTATCAGCTATGCCCGGTACTACTATAACGATTACGGCTGAAGCGGCACCGGCGGGAAAATACTTTAAGAAATGGGATATTACCCCGGCGGTGACGTTTGTCGAGAACACTGATGCTACTGATACAGTAGCTAAATTCTCTATGCCTGCGGTAGCAGTTACGGCTACCGCTGTGTATGAAGATACGTCGGCATTGGGGTATAGCGGTGAGGAAACTGAAATCGACATTTCTGAATTAGACAAAATACCTATTAGCGGCAGTAAATGGGAATACACCGGAACCATCGAAACTCCCCACAGGGTGCTGACCTTGAAATCCGGGGGTATAACCTTAACCGGAACTAATAATGCTCTTACTGTCAAAACCCCGCCGGCGGGAAATGTAATTTTAGATAATGTCACCATTACCAGTTCAGGTGCCAAAGTATTTTCTTGCCTCGGATATGATGGTGACGTGGTGTTATTCAGCGGTGCAAGCGCAGACGAAAAAGTTGCTATGAGCCTTGAAATAAGAGGGAATAACCGCCTGCTGGGAAACGATATTCTGGCAGCTACGAAAGAACTCAGCTTAACCGGTACTGGTAAACTTGACTTAGAAAGCAATGGCAACGGTCTTTCATCATGGGGCGACTGCCTTATAAACGGGCCTGCTCTAACCGCTTCTGCCGCCGATGGTAAGTTTCCTATGAGGATGCAGGGTGGGGGCAGTCTAACTATCCAAAATGGCAACCTGACTCTGGATAATACTACCGGTAATAATTATGCTGCCGCACTGGAGGACGGTGGATATGGAACTAGCTTGACCGTAACGGTAAGCAGCGGCGCGAAATTCACTACCATTGCGGGAATAAACAACACCGGAGATCCCAGCCGGGACTTCTGGTTTAGAGCAGGCACGCAAAATAATACTACCGTCATCAACAATGGCGGCATGGTGTATATAGACGGTGATGTCATGGGAAAAGCCATCAATAACAGCGGCACCTTTGAAGTTACCGGTGCAGTGTCATCTTCCGAAGGAGAGATTACAAAGCCAACCTTACCCCATGTAATGGTTAATTTGGAAAACATTAACCATAACTCCGAGTATTATATGGTATCCAGCACAGCGGGAAAAACTACCTTAACCGTAACAAAACCAGCTAACTTTACCTTAACCGGCAACAACCCGGAGGCGGTGTGGAAGGATACTTTTGTACTATCTACTTATACTTTTGCTGACATGACTATCGCCAGGTATGAGATTGTAGCCTACCAGATACAGATTACGGGGATGAATAAATGTGGAGGCACACCATATGCCGGCAATGTGTCCGGCTCCAATTATTTAGGCACCGGCACTCTCGAAGTAAATAGAATATATGGCGGCGATAATGATGATTGGGGATTTGAATCTGCTGACGGTGTTCTGACTGTTAATGGCCCTTCTATTATTGTCACCGGTTTCCCTTCCGCTGTTAGGCATTTGAATATGATTAGCGGCAGCCTGCGGGCTGACGGTTATATAGATAATATTCAGATTTCGGGAGGTACGGCAGTTATAGAAAGCAATGATGAAAATGCGTGGTCGGTAGTCCATACTGGTGGCTCCCTTACTATTAAAACCAATGGTTATTTTTACAATTACCCGACCGATACTAAACCTGATATCAGCGTAGTATTTGCAGAAAACGGAGGCACCACGATACCAGATCTCTATTATTGGGGTCATGCCGGGCCGATAAATGTGACCCAGCCAGAAATACCAATCCGAGGCGGGTATATCTTCGGCGGTTGGTATTCAGATGCTGAATTTAACAACGCAGTAACCTTCCCTGATACTGTTACCGCAGATAAAACTTATTATGCTAAATGGGATGAAACTGAAGGATGCTTTATTGCCACGGCAGCTTTTGGTTCCAAATTTACCGGGCCGGTAACGCTGCTGCGTCATTTCCGCGATGACTATCTCCTAACTAGTAGATGGGGAACTGAGTTTGTAAATAGTTATTACCGCTTTTCTCCACCCATTGCGAACATTATAGCGGGGAGTAAACCACTCAGGCTTTTGACCCGCTTACTGCTGGCTCCGGTCATAATTCTGGTATATATGCTATTTAACCCGTTATGGATGTTCATAATCATGGGGTTGCTTCTTCTTATTTGTCTGCAGCGTTATAGTCTAATGCTTCAGAATGCCAGGCTATTGTTAAAAAAGAGGTAGCGACAGGGGATGGTTCTTAAAGGGCTGCAGACTACGGGAGCACACCGTTTTCCAAGATGTTAAGCACCACCCGCGCCCAGATGACCCAGGTGTTGTATAACCTTATTTCAAAATAATACCGGAACAGGCAAAAGCAGCGGAGGCCATTTAAATGACTTCCGCTGCTTGGTTTTCCGTATTCGGTTTGTCATGGGTAGGGATTAACAATGTATCCTCGGGGAAGCAAACAGAACACCCCTTTGCTTCTTATTTGTAGTAGTACTATATCTTGATATAATAGTAATAATAGCCTGAGTTTT
>CAZAZH010000066.1:0-9855 GCA_964489585.1 uncultured Syntrophomonas sp. | reverse complement strand
GTTAAGATTGAGCCCCGGGCAATTGGGGTAGGGCAATATCAGCACGACCTGCCGCCAAAAGAACTTGATCAAAATCTGACCACTGTTGTCGAATCGGCGGTTAATCAGGTAGGAGTGGAACTTAACACTGCTTCTGCTTCCCTTTTGACCTATGTATCTGGCCTTACTTCCACAGTGGCTAATAAAATCGTGGAGTACCGTGACCAGAATGGCAAATTCAAAAACCGCAAGGAACTGCTGAAGGTATCGAAGTTAGGTCCCAAAACATTTCAACAAGCAGCCGGATTTCTGCGCATATACCAGGCGGACAATCCCCTGGATAGTACTGCCATTCACCCGGAATCCTATCAGCTGGCCTTAGGAATCCTGGAAATGGCCGGGGCAAGCCTGGAAGAAATCGGAACACCTACCCTGGCAACTAAACTGGGCACAATAAAACCCGCAACCCTGGCTCAGAATTTGGAAGCAGGGGAGCCAACTGTGAAAGACGTTATTGCATGTTTGCTAAAACCACACCGCGACCCGCGCGAAGACCTGCCTCCGGTAGTATTTCGCACCGATGTGCTGAGCATCGAGGATATTACCCCGGGTATGTTCCTGACCGGAACAGTTAGAAACGTGGTGGATTTTGGTGCCTTTGTGGATATAGGGATAAAAAACGATGGCCTGGTGCATATATCCCAGATGGCAGACCGCTACATCCGCCATCCCATGGAAGTCGTAGCCGTAGGGGATGTGGTAACCGTACAGGTGCTGTCAGTTGACCGGGAACGGGGCAAAGTGGCCTTATCCATGAAGACCGGCTAAATCGGACTTAGGTGGCAAAATGCATTTGTCTCTCCCTATCCCTTGCTTTGTGCTGCTTGGCGCTTTTTGCTTCTTTCGATTTCCCAGTCCCAGTACTTGTTGGCTAAATCCATATAAGTCTCTTTATCAGGGAGCATATCCTGGCAAATAGATTGCATGGTCTTCTCTGAAATATCCCCGGTTTGCACGAATTCCCGACCGGCCTGCCGGGTAGCGGCCAAAATCTCGTCTACCTTTTCTTTTAACGGCGGAGCACTCATAAATTCGGAACTGGGGCGGTATATTTCAGCCCGGACCTGTAAAAGGCCTCGTCCTTCCATAAAGCGAAGCCACTGCGACATGGGCTGAAAGTGTTCTAGCTCACAAAAGCCGGCCACCGAGATGAACACAATTTCCCGGGCTTTCTTATTGCGCAATGGGTGGGTACAGAGCCCATCTTTTTCAATTATGTAGGGTTCAGCCAGCGGTATGGTGCGGTCGACAAAGTTTTTAAACAGGGCGGTAGGACCAAAGAAATACAGTGGAGTAGCCCAAACCTCCACATCTGCTTTATCCAGGGTTAATAGGATTTCTTTCATATCGTCTTTCAAGGCACATTGGCTCGGCGTTTTAATCCAACAACTATAACAACCGGTGCACATTTTAATGTCCTTCTCCCGAAGATTAATGGTCTCGACCTCAGCCCCTCCTTGTTGACAACCGGACAGGAAAGCCTCCAGAAGCATAGTAGTCTTAGAAATCTTACCCCGTCTGGGACCTCCGTTGATGGCTACGATTTGCATATTATTTCCCCCTTTTATATCCAGGTAATAAGACCTATTCTATGTACTATAGATTCCATTATAATACATTTAAGATGTGCTTTCCCGGTAAGTTTATCGGGAAAAGGCACTGCCCCCTTGACGCTCGCTCCCTCCTGCTTGTTGGGAATGGTGGGTTTTGGGGAATTTGAGGTGAAAGTTAGGATAAGAAGGGAGAATAGGGATGTGACGGTTTACCATGTAATATGGAAGATTTTATGATATTATTATATGAGATAATGTACCATGAAAAGGGTGAATAAATGGATCTATACAGAATCCTTGATTTGTATAAGGTTGCCATAGATGAGTGCAGACCGTTTGAGGGAGAGATGTTAACACAACTCAGAAATTACTATCGTATTGGCCTCACCTGGTCATCCAATGCGCTTGAAGGGAATACCCTTACGGAAAGTGAAACCAAAGTCTTGCTGGAAGATGGTTTGACTGTGGGAGGAAAACCCTTGCGCTATACCTTTGAAGCAATCGGTCACGCTCAAGCTTATGATTTCATGTTCACGTTGCTAAATAATAGAACCATTACGGAAAAAGATGTTCTTATGATGCATCAACTTTTTTATGCGAGTATAGAAAAGGAATATGCAGGAAAATACCGTGATATGGATGTGTTTATTAGCGGTTCCAAATACCCTGTGACCGAAACAAAACGCATACAGGCGGAAATGGATGGATTATTTCAATGGATTAGAAATGAACGAAATCAGTTTCACCCGGTAACGTTTGCGGCACAACTCCATAAAAGTTTTGTCTTTATCCATCCGTTTAAAGACGGAAATGGGAGAATTGCAAGACTCCTTATGAATACGGCTCTGATACAGGACGGATACCTGTTAGCTATAATTCCTCCGGTGCTCAGGCATGAATACATTGAACTTCTCGAAAGAGCTCACAGAGATGACCGGCCTTTTGAGCAGTTTATTGTTGAGCGGGTTATCGAATCCCAGAAGGAAATCATGCGACTGTTGCATATACCAATACCAAAGCTGGACAACAGCAACTGAAACTAAAATGTTCAGAACCGTTGCCTGCAAATAGTATTGTGATATTGGGGGTGATTATATCTATTTCATCTTAAAAGTTATAGCTATTTTATAGTGATATTGTTTACTAGACTTCTTATGGGAGCAGCAAATTATTTGGGTAAAGAATTTGGAATTGGAGATTTTGTTTTTAAATTTATATCCAAAGGTATGAAATCTAATTCAGAAAAAAGATAAGAGATTGTTTCGAGCGGACGGCCAGGCTGTAACAACCGAATTAGGTAATATTCGACCGGGGAGACTTTTTGTTTTCCCGGTTTTCTTTTGGGGTAGCATGCTGTACGGAGAATGAAAAAGTAAAATTCCTATAAATGCCCATAGATACATACATTATCCTATATATTTGTATATAAATTTCTATGTATTATATTATTATCTATCTTTCACCGAGTACTAATAACGACCTCCAGTCAGACCCGGAAATCCCAACAGCGGTTTGCCCATCGGTACAGCAAAAACGTTATAGGAAAGGAGTAACAACATGAATTTTAGACTCAGAAACAGAAACAGTAAGATAGTAGCCCTGTTAGTGACCGTGCTGTTTTTATTCAGCTTTTTTCCGGGCTATGGTTTGGCTGAGGACAATGAACCTGACCCCGACCAAATTGCCTTGAGCAAAAAAGCAACTGCAGTGAGAGGCACTACTAATCAGTGGCAGGTCACGCTTACTATTACCGGCAAAGACCTGGTGCAATCATCCAACGCGGACATTGTTCTGGTTATTGACCGGTCCGGTAGTATGAGTGAAAACTCGAGAATGGATAACGCCAAAGCTGCTGCAACATTTTTCATTAATACCCTGCTTACTCCGGGTAACACCAGCCGGCGCATTGCCATAGTTTCCTTTGCCACAAATGTTACCATAAACCCCGGCAACGTGAATGATGCATTCAAGGGTGCCGATCAAAAACAAACCCTGTTAGACGTCATAAATGGGTTAAGTGCCAGGGGTGGTACCTTTACCCAGGCGGGGATAAGACAGGCGCAGGAACTTTTAGCCACAAGCCCGGCAACCAACAAGTTTATCGTGCTCCTGAGTGACGGGGTGCCGACCTACAGCTATAAAATCAACAACCCCGATAATTATATGGAGCCGTGGGGAGCAAATGAAAGAACCAACGAGTCTATCCCGGAAAGTGAATATGATTACATAAAGACTATTGGGGATGGAATCCATAGCAAAACTAGTTATAAAGAATCAAATTATTACAGTCACGGCAATAGTGCTATCTCCCAATCCAAAGTTGCCAAAGCCGCTGGGCTGACAATTTATACAATTGCTCTAGACGCGGGTGATGAAGGTAACCGGGTATTAAATGGCATTGCCAGTCCCGGCAAAGCCTATACAGGATCGTCCTTAGACCTTAACCATATATTCCAACAAATAGCAACCAACATAACCAAATATGCAGCAACCAATGTCACTGTTACCGATCCTGTAGCTGATGAGTTCTTCATCCCTGGTATTACAGCTGATAATTATAAAGACAGAATAACTGTGAACCAGGGCAGTATTGCCTACAATGCCGACACCGAAACCATAACCTGGAACATACCCTTTATTGCAGAAAATGCCCCCGCAACCATGAGCTATATCATTGAGATTGTTAAGGGGATACCAGCAGGCCAGTATCCGACCAATAAAACGACCAGTATGAGCTACACAGATGTTAATGGTAACCCAGCCACCAGGGATTTTGAAGTGCCCCAGGTAGAGATCAAGGCCAGTGGACACACCGGAACTCCTTCGGAATCGCAAGTTACTGTAGAGCCGGAAGCTCCGCCGGTTCCCCTCAACAAGCAAGACCACTATGCCTATATGGTTGGTTATCCAGATGGTACTTTCCAACCGGAAGGTAAAATTACCAGAGAAGAAGTAGCTACGGTATTCTACAAGTTGCTGGACGCAGAATATCGTCAGAGCGTTACGACCAATGTTAACAACTTCCCTGATATTGAAGCCAGTAGGTGGTCATCAACGCCGATATCGACATTGGCAGCTATAAATATAATTATCGGTTACCCGGATGGGACTTTTAAGCCGGGTGATAGTATTACCAGAGCTGAACTGGCAACTGTTGCTTCCAAGTTCGATAAACTAAGTCCCTTTGAGTCCAATCAGTTCTCAGATATCACGGGACACTGGGCCAATACCTTTATAAATTCTGCTGCTCAGAAAGGCTGGGTAAGAGGCTACGAAGACGGAACCTTCAAACCGGAACAGGCCATTACGAGAGCTGAATTTGCAACCTTGGTAAACAATGTTTTGGATAGAAGGGTCAAGAAAGAAAATATTCTCCCGAGTGCTATACAGTTCCAGGATCTTAGTGCCAATGCGTGGTATTACGAAGCTTGTCAGGAAGCTGTCAATAGTCACTACTATATAAGAAAAAATTCCAGTGACTTCGAGGAATGGACTGAGCTTTACGAGTTTAGTATAACCTGGTAAAGCCAACCTCGACATACCACATTTTTGCAGGTCTATCTAAAATTAGTGACATATTTAACCGGGAAGACAGTTTGTTTTCCCGGTTTTCTATTTTGCGAGCAGCATGGATGTTCCACGCCCCACTTATCAACAGCAGGCTTTTTGAGTAAACTGATGTTAAGATAGTTAAATAAAAAGACGTAGGAGTATGCATTTATGAAGATAAACAAGCAGGTCATAGTTGTAGGGGGCGGGGCAGCGGGAATGATAGCTGCTATTTCTGCCCGCAGGCTGGGCGCTGATGTCACTATACTGGAGAAAAATCCGCGGGTAGGCAAGAAAATACTGGCCACCGGAAACGGACGCTGCAATTTTACTAATATAAATGCCGATGTTACGTATTATCATGGCAACAACCCTAAATTTACTTACAGTGCCTTATCCAATTTCACCGTAGATGATACGATTAGATTTTTTGAGAAATTAGGAATTGCTCATAAAATTGAGGATTTTGGCAAGGCCTTTCCCATGTCTGACCAGGCTTCTAGTGTTCTGGATGTTCTTTTATATGAATTAAATGATTTGGGAGTTAATATTGTTTGTAATGCCAATGTGAAAGATATCAGGAAAAACGGAAAATTTTTGATAGAGTTAGAAGACGGGAAAGTATACAAGGGGGATAGGGTTATAATTACAACGGGCGGTAAAGCTATGCCTTCCAGTGGTTCTGATGGAAATGGCTATGATTTGGCGGCCCGGCTGGGACATACTATTATAGATATTTTTCCGGCTTTAGTGCAATTAAAGTTGGAGGGACCTTTTTTTAAACGCCTTGATGGCGTTAAATTTATAGGGACTGCTGAAATTATACATAATAATAAATCTGTGGCTATAGACCGGGGAGATATTCTCTTCACTAATTACGGAGTATCAGGACCACCCATTTTACAGATAAGCAGGAAAGCAGGAGAACTATTAAAGGCAGGGCAGGAAGCCTATTTAAAAATAACTATCATGGATATGATGCCGAAAGATGAGTTAAGAACACTTTTAAAAAAACGCTGGCAAATAAGTTCCTCAAAACCGCTTGACTTCAGTCTGGTGGGCCTTATAAATAAAAGGCTGATTCCGGTAGTGCTCATGGAAGCGGGTATTAATGATGCAGGCCGACCGGTGGCCAGTTTATCCGCTAAAGAGCAGGAAAGGATAGTAGATATTTTAACTGATTGGCGATTTAAAATCAGGGGAACCAGGAGTTGGCCCAGTGCTCAGGTAACTGCAGGTGGCGTTGATACTAAGGAAATAAGTCAAGATACGATGGAATCCAAATTGGTTGAAGGCTTATTTTTCGCGGGTGAGATAATAGATATAGACGGACAGTGTGGCGGCTTTAATCTGCAGTGGGCCTGGTCATCCGGATATATAGCAGGACAAAATGCGGCACTATGATTTTCTGTTAATAGGAGGTTAACATGCTCAGGTTTTCTGATTTGAAAATAGGAATAGATAAAGCGGCCGATGCTGAAACCGAAAGACAGGCTTTACGAAAACTAATCTTATCCCAGCTCAAAATCAGTGATAAGGAACTGATTGATTATAAAATTTTTAAGAAATCCATTGATGCCCGGAAAAAAGATAAGATACTTTTCGTATATACGGTAGATGTTGAGATTCATAATGAAGCGCAGATACTGGGAAAATATAGTTCCAAAGGGATAACCCCGACTCCCGATTTATCATATAAAGGGGTGCCATTAGGAACTGAGAATATGGCTGAACGACCGGTGGTAATCGGTATGGGACCGGCAGGTCTTTTTGCCGGGCTGTTGCTGGCCAGGAATGGTTATAATCCCATTATCCTCGAAAGGGGAGAGGATGTGGAAACCAGAACTCAAAAGGTAAATAAATTCTGGCACCGGGGTCAGCTTGATACTGAAAGTAATGTACAGTTTGGGGAAGGTGGAGCAGGCACATTTTCTGATGGCAAACTAACTACCTTAATAAATGACCGGAGATGTCGCAATGTATTGGAGGAGTTTATTAAGGCTGGTGCGCCGCCGGAAATATTGTATAAGAGTAAACCTCATGTCGGAACTGATATACTCAAAACGGTAGTTAAAAACATAAGGCAAGAGATTATGGCTTATGGTGGGGAAGTGAGATTTAAAGCCAAAGTAACGGATTTTATTATACAGGATGGAAATATACATGGCGTAATCATCAACGATAATGAGGAAGTTTGCTGCCAGGTTATTTTGCTGGCCATAGGTCATAGTGCCCGAGATACTTATGAAATGCTGCTGCGCCGGGGCATAACTATGAGCCAAAAACCTTTTTCCATAGGGGTTAGAATGGAGCACCCCCAGGAATTTATTGATAAGGCCCAATACGGTAATGCAGCCGGACATCCTGGGCTAGGAGCCGCCGATTACAAGCTGGTCTATCATTCGCCGAATGGCAGGTCAGCTTACACATTTTGTATGTGTCCCGGTGGCTATGTGGTAGCTGCGGCTTCAGAAGAGCAGGGTGTTGTTACCAATGGTATGAGTCAGTCGCAAAGAGATGGAAATAATGCTAATGCCGCTATACTAGTAGGGGTTAAACCGGCCGATTATAATAGTCCCCACCCCCTCGCTGGCATTGAATATCAAAGAAAATGGGAAAGGCTGGCTTATCAAATAACCGGAGAAAACTACCAGGCTCCGGTACAACTGACCGGGGATTTCCTGGCCGACCAGCCCAGTACCGGGTGGGGCAGGGTGCAGCCTACCTACAAACCGGGAGTCGTATTCGCCTCGCTTAAGAATTGCCTGCCTCCTTATGTTATAGAAACGCTAAAAGAAGCGATAGTGTATTTTGATACTCGAATCAAAGGCTTTGCTATGCCGGACAGTATCTTGACCGGTGTGGAAACCAGAAGTTCTGCACCGGTAAGAATAAACCGGGATGAAAACGCGCAATCAAACATCCGGGGTTTATATCCTATGGGAGAGGGAGCAGGCTATGCCGGTGGTATAATATCATCTGCAGTTGATGGAATCAAAACGGCAGAAAAAATCATGCTAAAGTATGCCCCCCGGCAATGAAGGGCCAGCAAGGAAAACCCTCTACCTCCATATATCATCTTTCCTTTCCCCCAAGATGTGGTCCTTATATCCAGAAAATTTTGGTCAGGCAAATCCATTTCCTCATCCGATTACAGCTTCTTCCTCATTCGCCCAGGAATAGGCGTTAGGTAGAAAAAGGGCAGCCTGGTATCCCCAGTGTCCTACCCGTATTATACTGACCATTTTAGGCATACTTCGCCACTTAAACAATCAAAAGCTGTGTAGTAACTTATATTGTTTTTTTCGGCTGCCACATACCATAATATCTTTCCTGGTGTATCTGGAGCGAGATGGATTTTCTTTATGTCCTTTTCAGCAATGCCCATAGTCTGCATTTTATCGTAAATAACGTCTCTAGTAATGATCTGGTCCAAATATACCGAAGCGATGACTGATAGTTCTTTTGTATACTTATTCTGGGTTATCCAAATCGCTTTTTCGCGACCCAGCTCGTCTTTTCCCACTACCATGGTACTTCTTGGACCAAACTCTTCAAAACGGTGAGGTGAATTTTCTGCCCCTGTTACCGACTGCACTAGCTTATGTTCTGTGACGTATATGATAGCCTGATCAAAGGTTGGTCCTGATTCCGGGCCTATAGCAGGGCAATAATAGGTGTAACCTTTTTGATTTTCGATTGGATTTTTACTTAAATAATCAGATGCAGCTATCTTCTTGAGGTATTGCTCCCGATTTTCTACTGCATCCAGTATCTCTTGAATGAAATTGCTGGGTACCATGGTTTGGCCGTTGACTATTCTAGGGGGACATTCTAAAAATAAAATTCGCCCAGTAGTTCTGCTGCCACGATTCAACGCGACTCGTGTAGAACCAATGCTGTTAGAACCGATATACAGGGTAAAGGTAGTTGTATCCCGTATCGAATCATTGGGGGAGTTATACTTTATTATTATTCCATGCGGTTCCAACATACTTCTCAATGGTACCAGTGAGACATCAGTATTAGTTACTTCCGGTTCAAGAGCTATTACGTGGGTTCTATCATGAAATACTTCAACAACGGTTGTCGGGATCTCGGTTGAATAACAGACTGTTGGTAATGCCAGAGGAACAAACAGGCATATGATCAGCATGATATATAAGCAGAATGACTTGTTTGTTGCCAATTTAGCAGCCCTCCACTTCTTTGAAGAATAGAGCAAATATTTTTTACTCGTAATAAATAATTTTCAATATGGCTTAAGGAACGCCTTCCTGCGCAGTGCTATTTACTGTAAATACCATTGTACAATATTTATAGGTTTAATTCATGAATTGTTTTTAGCTCAAGCACATGCAAAAGCTGTACTTTGGGTATAGACCTTAATTTACCAGCTTCTTTTTTGTACTTAGCGAGGATGCACACCTGGAGAAAAGAAGAATTATTACTGAAAAATCTAGAGTAAAATATTCATCTCGTTAGAAAGATACTTTTAAAAGAAAAATTCACAACCGTAACAATCAACAATATTGTATAATTATGTAATGCAATTTATAATAAATAAAGACAAAAAGATACGAAATCATATGGAAAGATATTTGCGCGGGCCTTTTTGGATGCGGGCGTAACACCATTTTCTGGCGGCAATTACAGCCAGATTGCCACCGTAAACGCCAATACAAGCAGCTACACCAACACCGGGCTATCCAGC
>CAZAZH010000065.1:0-10077 GCA_964489585.1 uncultured Syntrophomonas sp. | reverse complement strand
GGGCCAGCTTTCTTAAGGCATCAAGCTGTTCCCGTTGCCCGGCTTTAGCCTTGCGGAGTGCACGCCCAAGGGTGGTATAGGATTGTTCAATATCTGCTTCATTTAAACCATCTCCCAGATATGGAGGCTTGATTAATCCTGGGGGGCATTTCAGGCATAATTGCTATATATCCCCGACTCATCTGTTGTGGCGTTTATCCCAGGCTTCCACCATTTGTTGAAAAAACTGCAGGCTCCATTCGTAATCTTCCTCCAGGTTGTCCAGGTATTGGCCGAAAAGGCTGGCCTGGTGCAAGACTGCCGGATCTGAGGACTGCCTCAAATCATTCAGAACCTCCCGGCTGCGCCCCGCCGCCTCTAGAGTTATCTCCCGCTCATTGATGAAACTGCTTTGCAGGTGCTCAGCCATTATTTTGCCCGTATTCCGTTCTGCTTCATAGTAGTCGCGGCGGCTTCCTTTTACCCATACCTTGCGAACGTTCTTCATACCTTCGAGAAAACGGATGTGTATACTAACCGTAGCTTTGCTCACTTCCAACTCAGAGGCAATATCCTCCAATCCCAGAGGTTGATCAGCAAAAAACAGCAAACCATAGATGCGTCCCACCACTTCCGGCATACCGAACATGGCATAGACGCGACCGAAAGCATCTATCATAATATCACGAGCCTGTAAAAGGCGTTCCTGTTCCAAACTATTTACCTCCTGACCATGCTTTTCAAATAGTTTACCATTTTAGGCTATTGCTTTCACTTCTGTTGTTATTGTTTTAATCCTACCCCAAAAACACCACACTTTAATAGGGGGCCAGGTGGACGGAAAAGACTTCTGTCTGTTCTACCTACCTTCCAAAATTGAATAGTTAATTCTGCTTAGCCATATTCTCTGGACAATCAGACAAATCATTGGAATGGTTATTGAGAAAAGAAGAATCCAGTAAACGGGTAAATACCGGTGCGGGTCTGGGCGGGCACATCGAAATGCCTGATACTATCCGGACTAAATACCGGAGTTTTTTCTTCCAACGCAGATTCTTGGGTCTTTTCTTCTTTGGTATCATGATTTGTTATGTAACTTTTGAGTGCTTTAGCAAATGCTTTGCTATCATCAACATTGATAAATATTGATGTAACCATGCCTCTTTTACTCTTGGGATAATCCTCGTTCTTTGTTTTAACCAGCACCGGGCTTTTCAAAGAAACAATATATGCGGACTGGTTGGTTGCCATACAGTAGAGGCTTTCATCTTTTCTAAATAGTATAAGCCCCAGGGTGTCCCTGGTTGACACCTGTACCAATACCGGTTCAATTCTCTCAATCATTTTCCAGGGAACTGTTGTTTTAAAATATCTCCCCAGACGTATAGTCAGTCCATTTTCCCCCAGCAAATGAGCTGATTTTAACAGTGGTGCAATGTAATAAAAGACTAAAAATAATTCTAGAAATACGATTATCCCGGATATTATTAAAAAACTTGATATGCTGGTGGTTAGGACATGAACAATTATTATGGCGATAACCATTTCTATTGCCATAATGACCAAAAACGCATGGAGCATATTTCTCATCTGCTGATTACTTTTGGTATTGCTAAAGAGGAGTTTATCCCGAGATAGCACATTTAATCACCCCTTCCCCAAAAGTTTAATTTGTCGTGCCCCAAAATGCATTCTTACCATGGCAGGAAGCTATACTTTGGCTGCCTGTCATCTAACGACATTCACCTATCAACAACGTTTAATACATTCTAAACAAACTAAAAGTCAAGTGTCAAGCATTAAATTTATCCAGTAAAAGGTTACAATTATTAATGGCTGGTGGTAAAGTAAAGGGGCAGCCGATGGTGAGTAAGCTGTTCCCAAGGGGAATGGTTGGGTATATTAGAATGTGAAGGTATTAACTCGCCCAAACGATTATGATATATTTAATTCAAATATTATCTGATAGGAGAACCATGCGAGGAACGGTGGAGAAAAGGGAGCAAGTATTTGAAGAAGATGGCGGCAGGCAGGAAATCACCACCTTGCGAAGGTTTTATGACAAGAACGAAACAGCCAAGTTGCTTAGGGAAGCTGGGTTCTCATCCGTTAAATTTGCCGATGCTTATGATTCAGCGTTATTCCATCAGCTCGAACCATTAGAGACTACCGACTGCAGCTTTCTTGTTATGGCCAGGCGGGAGTCGGGGGAAGGGGAGGGTTGACCCGGTCCCCTATCAGGTATCCTTTCCCATCTCATTGATAAATACTGTTTCCAATCATACATTTTCAATTAAAAATAGATACCGGCAAGGTCGAAATAGGAAGAACGGATTCTGGTAAAAATGCTGAAGGATTTTAACGAAGGACGTTCAAAAAGCTATTATTGCATAGCTGCTTCAGTTCTAAAAACGGAAGAATTGAAAGAGGCTTTGCTAAAAGCAGAAAATGAATCTGACGGTCTTGATATTACAGGCAAATCAAAGGTACTACATAAAGCGTTGGATGAAATTGCTGGGAGCAAGAAGTACTGTCTGAAATTGAGGAAATAGTAATTTATGCCCATATATATCTTGCGTAATTTAGCGCAATTATGATAAAATTACACTAAATTTAAAGTGGGAGGTGTTATCTTTATGCTACAAATTAGACCGGTATCCGATTTACGAAATAATTTTGCAGACATTTCCAAAACCGTTCACGAAACTGCACAGCCGGTATTTTTAACCAAAAATGGGTATGGCGATATGGTTGTTATGAGTTTTGAAGCCTATGAAAAACTTCAATTTGAAAGTGAAATATATTTTAAACTCAAGGAGGCTGAGATGCAAGCCAGGCTAACCAACCAGCGATTCTCCCATAAAGAAGTCTTCAGCAGTTTGAGGCAAACCCTTATGGAAAAGGCCGATAACGAAAATGTATGAGATAACCTATCTGCCGATTGCTAAACAGGACATTACCGAAATTATTATGTACATTTCTAATCAATTGAAAGCACCGAAAGCTGCTATAAAGTTGCTGGACGTGTTTGGCCATTCGATTTTGCTATTACAGGAGTTTCCTTACACCCACAAAATATACAGGTTGACAAAACCGCTAGAAGAAGAATACCGTTTGTTGCCGATAAAGAATTATGCAGTATTTTATGTTGTACGAGAGCAGCATAAGATTGTAGAAATCCATCGAGTGGTTTATGCAAAGATGGATTTAAGCCAAATTTTAAAGTGAAGGCCAGGGCATTTTTTTATCCGTTGCAGAAGCTCCGGCTATCATCAAAAAGAGCTCGTTAGTCAAACAAACCCGGCTGCTGGATTGGGCTTTTTTCTAGACTCACGGGTTGGGGAGAGGAAGGAGAAGTCGGGCTGGCTTGCACCTCTACGGCTTCACTATGCCACCGGGCCAGCTTTCTTAAGGCATCAAGCTGTTCCCGTTGCCCGGCTTTAGCCTTGCGCAGTGCACGTTTAAGGGTGGTATAGGATTGTTCGATATCTGCTTCATTAACGGGAAAAGGAAACCCGTCTTTTCCTCCGTGGGCAAAAGAATAGCGTACCGGATCGCTGAAACTGGGCCGGGCTCCGTAGGTGACTTCGGCAACCAGACAAAGTGCCCGCAGGGTGCCGGCACCTACTCCGGCTACATTAAGCAGGGCTTCAAAATCCTGAGGGTGCTTATCATACGCGGCATACAAGGCCTTGTTAAGATAGCCTGTTCGAGGTATAGGATGGCAGGTCGGTAAAGTCAGGGAAGATTTCTGCAGGCGTTTTATCTCCGCCAGCAGCCGATCAGGGTTTTCCTGTACCAAATGGGTGCTAAATTCGCGAATCTTCTCATTTTCGCCTGCCACCAAATTTAAGGTTTCCGCCGTAGAGTCACAGCAAATAGCGGACTGGGGCTCTACTGTAAACGATTCCACAGCATCGCCCAGCCAATGGTAACGACGCGCTTGCCGTAAATCTTCATTCATCCCCTGTTGAATAACCGCCCAGTGACCATCTTTAGTAAAGAAAAAGCAATGATGATAAATATCGTAGCCATCCTGTACTGCAGCACTATCTACCTTGGCTGACATTTTGCTGGCATAGATCAAATCTTCGGCTGAGCAGCTCAAACCATGGCGATCGGCGTGATTCATAATTTCTAAGGGGGTTTGACGGGCGGTACGCCCTTTTCCGCCAGCTACAAAAAGACCGCTCTGAGGCCCCAACTCTGCCAGGCCTTCTTTTAAGGCACCGCAAACTGTGGTAGTTACCCCGGAGGAATGCCAGTCAAAGCCGACTACACAGCCCAGGGCCTGAAACCAGTATGGATGGGAGAGCCGGCGCAGGACTTCATCGGGCCCGTCTTCTTCTAAAATCACTTCAACAATGGCCCTGCTCAAAGCTTTCATATGGGGAAAAAGCCAGGCAGGACACTTGCCCCCGTGTAAGGGAAGGTTTGCTGTACCGGTTCGCATGATCATAGTCCTTTCATTCAGGATAGTTATAGTATAACAGAAACAAGAACAAAAGTTCTGTTGTTCAATGTTACACTGGAATATTATTTCTGTAAAAGATACCACGTGTTGGGTGCTTCCATGGTAGAATGGTAGCTCAGGAATTGGTGTTGCATAATCGGAATTTTTAGTTGGTGCACCCGGAATGGGCACAATCTAATGGGTGAGAATCCCTGGTGCAAGTTGATAGATCTGCTATAATTGACTATATATTTGCTTTTCTGGAGGGCAATCCATGGCAGAACTTACTAATATCCTGCACTGTGATTTGGATGCCTTTTTTGCTTCGGTTGAACAATTGGATAACCCCTCACTGCTGGGGAAACCAGTTGTAGTGGGAGGAAGTATACATTCCCGGGGAGTAGTATCCACTTGCTCCTATGAAGCCAGAAAGTTCGGTATCCGATCGGCTATGCCTACTGCTCAAGCCTACCGACTTTGTCCTCAGGCAGTTTTTCTTCCGGTTAATATGCCACGTTACCTGGAAATGTCAAAACAGGTATTTGACATCCTAAGTCGGTACACTCCCATTATGGAGGTTATTTCTATTGATGAAGCCTTTCTGGATATCAGCGGCTGTTCCAGTCTGTACGGCAGCCCGGAAAAAATCGGCTGCTTGATTAAGGAGCAGGTTTATTCCGAATTGGGGCTTACCATTTCAGTAGGTATTTCTTATAACAAATTCCTGGCCAAACTGGCATCAGATATGGATAAACCGGATGGCTTACGCATTATTCCAGAAAGTGAAACATTGAAACTATTAAGACCGTTGCCGGTATCTCGAATATGGGGGATAGGTCAGAAGACAGAGCAGAGCCTGGACAAACTGGGGATAAAAACTATTGGCGATATTCAAGACCTGCCGCCGGAATGGTTGGAAGACAAAATCGGCTCAGCCGGCCGCTTGTTCTGGGAACTGGCTCATGGAATTGATAGAAGGGTAGTGGAACCGGAACATGAGAGGAAGTCACTGGGCCGGGAAGAAACCTTCCCAGAGGATATTAACGATATCGCCTACCTGGAAAAACTGATCGTGCAATTCGCAGCTGAGTTGTGCAGGAAATTACGCCGGGCAGAGCTTTTAGCCGGTAGCATTACCATTAAGCTAAGATATAGTAATTTTAAAACCATCACCCGCAGCAAGACCATAACTCCCTGTAATTCCGATATAATCGTAACCCAGGTTGCCAGCGAATTATTATATCATTCCTATAACAACAAAAACCCCCTGCGCCTTTTCGGCTTATCCCTGGGGCATTTGTCGCCAGTAACAAGTTTGCAGCAAGGAAACCTGTTCGAGCCCCAGTTAAACGCTGATTATAAAAACATCGACCAGCTCATGGATGAAATAAGGGACCGCTTTGGCCCTGGAGCTATAAATCGGGCCAACTTGTTGCCCTATAAGGATAGCGAGTAATCCAGCGGTTTTACCCATAGTATTATCTATCCCAGAAAATCCATTACTAAACCTATAACCTGTTCGGGATACTGCTCTAAAAATCCGTGACCGCCTCCGGGGATAATTTGCAGTTTACTCTGTGGTATAAGTTGGGCAAGTAGTCTGGAGTTTTCCGGGTTGACCATGAGGTCCTGGTCTCCGGCAAGAATCAGGGTGGGGCAATTAAGCTGTTCTAGTCGTTCGTAACTGTCAAAGGCGCGGGCGGCCTGGTAATGGCGTTCAAAAATTTCCGGGGATAACGGGAAAATTGTTTCACGTGAAACAATATCTTCTATTTTGGCCGGATTATTTTCAACAAATTCCCGGGGATACATGCCAGCAACTATGGAATCAGCGTAGACATCTTCGACTGCTTTTTTTCCATTAGTCTTATACTTAGGTAAAGGAATATAATGCTTGGTGCCACAATGGGTAGCGCATAGCACCAATTTCTCCACTTTCTCCGGCCAGGTTAAAGCAAGCTCCTGGGCAATCATTCCCCCCAGGGATAGCCCCATAATATTTGCTCTAGCAATTCCCACTGCTGTCATTAGCTCGGCTATATCCCGGGCCAGCATGGTTACACTGTACTCTATATCCGGGGCATCACTTCGTCCTATGCCGCGATAGTCCATTAGCAGTAAACGGTATTTGGCCTTTAAAGTGTTACGATACTCCGGCGACCAGATTTCCAGGCTGGAACCCATGCCGGGAAGGGCCAGTAAAGGAAAACCCTCTCCCTCCATCTCGTAATACATATTGATCCCGTTGACAAAAGCATAGGGCATTTTATTACCTCCATAAAAAGTTCCATTAAAACAAATTCCTTATAATAATCATTTCGACAAGAGCAAACATTTCCCTTTGTGGGACATGTGTGGGACATGGGGACAGGTCCACTGTCCCGTTTAGTCTACATTAGAAAATAATCTCTGCTGATTGGCGCTTTTTGGTTATTCAACTTTCTAGTCCCAGCACTTGTTGGCTAGGCGGCAGGCATAGGCAGATAATTTTCGATATCCTTTACTATTTCATGTAAGATTAAAGAATATGTTAATGAACTGAAGTGAAAAATGAACCTTTTGGACTGCTGGTGACTCTCAGAAGAAGAGAGGTGTAAACGTGGACACAGTAATAATGGTAAAAAAGGCTAAGCAAGGAGAGCGGGAAACGCTTTTACAACTGATTATGCAGCAAAAAGAGGATTATTATAAGCTGGCTTATGTTTATATGAAAGATCCGGAAGATGCTTTGGATGCCATGGAAGATATGATTGTAATCCTCTATGAGAATATTCACCGGCTGAGAAAAGAGGAATCATTTTATAGCTGGAGTAAAACCATCCTGGTGAATTGCTGTAAAAACCTGCTGCGGAAAAACAAACGGCTGGTTTCCCTGGATACGATTAAGGAGCAGGTTGATGAGAGTCCCTTTGGGGACAAAGAGGCTCAGATTGTACTGGAGCAGCATTTATCCCGTTTAAGCGAAAAACAGCAGGAGGCAATAAAACTCCGTTACTACTTGGATTTGGATTATCAGAGCATTGCGGACATTCTTAAAATACCCGTTGGGACGGTTAAATCCAGAATCTCAATTGGACTGAAGATATTAGAAAAGAGCTTGGGAGGTGAGTCTTTTGAATAATGTGGAAGAAAGGCTCCGTAAAAAGAAAAGCGAAATAGACCAAATACAGGTGCCAGATGAAATGGAATTGCGGTTGCGCAGTGCTTTAGAGAGGCGGCAAGTACCACCCTCGACAAAGAAAAACTGGATACCAAGGATAGCGATACTGTGTATCCTGGCCCTGCTGGTAGTTTATCAGTCCGATACCCTGGCCTTTTACGGTAAGAGACTAATTGGCTACGACCCCATTATGAACGGCACTTTAAAGCAGCTCAACGAACTCGGGAAAGGGCAGAGTATTAATAAAAGCTACACCTATAAAAATGGTATTATATTAAGCCTGGACGGGATTATGCTGGATGACAACCAGCTTCTGGCTTACTACACCGTAAATAACCCGGAACGAAAATTGGACATTGGAGAAATAAGCTCCATACTGTATATTAAAGGAATGGCAAAAGACTACATGATGAACTCATCTCAGGGATTGATCGATGACAGCGAAAGCCAGATAAGGTATATTGCCAGTTTTGAGCCACCGTATTTCTTTGAAAAAGAGCTTTCATTTGTCTGCAGTATGGAGGATGGTCCGAAAACAGAGATTGGAAGCATTACATTTAATCTTGACCGCAACCAGGCAATGGGACATACCCTGAAAAAGGAACTCCATAAGACAGTGCAGGTAGACCAGACCAAAGTCCGTTTTGAAACTATTACAGCTACACCAACTTCCACGGTTATAAAAGGTAGGATGCAAACTTCTCTGGGGCTAGCCCGGGATCAGTTTCTGGATAAACACTTTCGACCTCATGATTTAGAGCTGGAGTTGATTGCTAATGGGAAAAAGGTAGCCCGGCAGGAAGCAAGCATGAGTACTAACGTGGATGGGATAACCTTTGAAACGAAATTTGATGCGTTACCCCCCGATTTAAAAGATTTAAAAATAAATCTGGTGAGCTTTAGTGCTGATCACGATGTTAATCAGCAGTTTGAACTGCAGTTAGGTGAGATGAAACAGCCTGATCATATTATGGGGCAATCCCTGGTTTTTGAACAATTATACACATCTGAAGGTGATACCTATTTGACCATTGGCAGCGAAGAAAGTGTAGTCCTAACGAAGGTATACCTTATCATGGATGGAAAACGGGTGAACATTGAAGAAACAATTAATGATGAATATGATAAAATAGCGGATGGCACTGCCATTCATACCCGAACTCTGCACTTCCCTGGGACGGGGCAAAAATATCAACTTGATATACAAAGAATGACCTACGCCAAGACCTATAATAAAAGCATAGTCATACCGATTGATTAATTCTTAATACAGGTATAGAAAAGATAGAATTAAGGGGAGGATTAAACTGTGTATCAAATTACCTTTTATCAGTGACAATCCAGGACACGGATTAGCCGCAGCGAAAAAAATATTAAACAGATATACAGGAGGTAAATAGAATGAACCGTACATTTGCCATGGTAAAACCTGATGGTGTAGAAAAAGGACTGGTAGGTGAAATTATCAGCCGATTTGAAAAAAAGGGTCTTAAGATAGTAGCACTAAAAATAATGAGGATTACCCCAGAACTAGCTGAAAAACACTACGGCGAACATAAAGGAAAACCTTTTTTTGCTGACCTGGTTAACTTCATTACTTCAGGCCCAGTGGCGGCCATGGTTTTAGAAGGGGAAAATGTAATTCTGACTGTGCGTACAATGATGGGGGCAACCAATCCCCAGGATGCAGCACCGGGAACTATTCGTGGCGATTTTGCCCTGACCATTGACGAAAACATAATTCATGGCTCAGATTCACCAGAAAGCGCTATGCGCGAGATTGGTCTTTTCTTCAAGGAAGAAGAGATAGTCGCTTAAAAAACCACCGAAAAATAGAGGTATTAAACTCGCCAAGTATTAACGGGATATTCAATGTAATATCCCGTTTTTTTGGGACACGGGGACAGGTCCCCTGTCCCAATCAACCTGCGTGTTAGAAAGTCAAAGGCAAAGCAGACTATATTGAAATATCACTTGCCTGAAAGCCAACTTCTGGCTTACTACACTGGTTAATAACCGGGAACAAAAATAGATATTGGAGAAAGAGGCTCCTTACGGTATATTAAAGGAATGTAACCGAAACCCCCAAACAGCTTTTTATTGACCTAAAAGGAGTAAATATTGTGGAACAAATATTTAATCGCATACTAGAAGAAACCCATATATCACTCAGGCAAATAAGAGCGGTAGTGCAGTTGCTGGATGACAAGAATACGGTACCCTTTATCGCCCGTTACCGCAAAGAGGCGACCGGAGGTCTGGATGAAAACGAAATCCGTTTAATCGAGGAAAGGCTAAATTTCCATCGCAATCTGGAACAAAGAAAAGAAGAAGTAATCCGTTTGATTGAGGAGCAGGGTAAACTTACTGCGGAATTAGAAACCCAGATACGGCAGGCTGGCAAGCTGGTGGAAATAGACGATATTTATCTGCCCTTTCGCCCTAAACGTAAAACCCGGGCGTCTACCGCTCGTGCCCGAGGACT
>CAZAZH010000064.1:0-10188 GCA_964489585.1 uncultured Syntrophomonas sp. | reverse complement strand
AAATGCCTGATAAGAGCCGCAATAACATAAAGTCTTTGTTAAGTCATCGCCAGGTTCTGGTAGATGGGAAGGTGGTTACCAAGTATAACCACCCCGTGAAGGTGGGGCAGGAGGTAAGCATTAACTGGGCACTGGTCCGGGATGAAAAGCCAGTTCGGGGGCTGCAGATTCTGTATGAAGACGCGGGTATCATTATTATTGATAAACCAGCGGGATTATTATCAATAGCTTCAGACAAGGAAAAGGAGCGTACGGCCTACCATCAGTTAACTGAATATGTTCGTACAAAGGACCCGGAGAATCGGATATTCATTGTGCACCGTCTGGACCGGGAAACTTCCGGGGTAATGCTTTTTGCCAAAAACGAAGATATTAAGCATTCATTGCAGGATAACTGGAAAGATGCCGTAGTGGACCGGGCCTATATTGCGGTGGTGGAAGGACAGGTAGAAAAAAAAGAAGGCAGAATCAAATCCTGGTTACAAGAAACCAAAACCAGACTGGTATATTCCAGTTCCAGTCCTGGAGAGGGGCAGGAGGCGGTTACCCACTATAAGGTGCTGGAAGCGGGAGCAGGGTATTCCCTGTTGGAAATTAGGTTGGAAACCGGCCGCAAGAATCAAATTCGGGTTCATATGAAAGATATCGGACACAGCATCATAGGGGATAAAAAGTATGGTGCCATGACTAACCCTATTGGCCGACTGGGACTGCATGCTCACATTCTGGCCTTTTATCATCCCGTCAGTGGCGAATTAATACGTTTTGAAACTGAAGTGCCAAAGAAGTTTTCCCAATTGGTTAAATAGTTAAGGCAGGGTTTTCCCTGCCTAATAACCTCTGGGTTTGGGTCTTTTAGACTTTCTGGAGCTTCGCGAGGAACTCTTCTCATGAGGTCTTGGGGGCCGTCTACTACCATAGGGATCTTTTATTTTTATGGGGGGAGCCTCGCTCAGCTGATGGGATGAAACATCATCTGGCTGCCGGGTAAGTAGTTTAAGGGCTGCAGATAAAAGGGTGATGGAATCATAATCGTCTAACAGGCTTTCGGCCAGGCTTTTATATGGCCCGATATCCTCGTTTTCTACCACTGCAAGCAGGTTTTCCATACCAATGCGCTGTAAGCCAGCCAGAGCTTCGTTTATGGTTGGTACTGGTTGACGTTTAATTCTCTGGCGGATAAATTGTTCGATGTACTTTAAATGTCCTATTTCCCGGGGGGTAACCAGGGTAATAGCTGCGCCTGTTTCACCGGCCCGTCCGGTCCTTCCAATACGGTGCACATAGCTTTCCGGGTCCTGGGGAATATCAAAGTTATATATATGGGTAACCCCGGTAATATCCAGGCCCCGTGCGGCTACATCGGTAGCGATAAGCAGGTCAGTCATACCTGCCTTAAACCGGCGCATTATTGTTTCTCTTCTACTCTGGGTCAGGTCACCATGAATACCTTCGGCTGAATACCCGCGTTTATTCAAGGCCTCGGCAATTTCATCCACCCTGCGCTTGGTACGTCCGAAGACAATTGCCAGACTGGGATTTTGGATATCCAGCAGACGGCAGAGAACATCAAGCTTTTGCGTTTCCGGGGTCTCTATATAATGTTGCTCAATATGGGATAATGTTACTTCTTGGGGTTTAATGTGAACCATTTCTGGGTTTTTCATAAATTGTTCAGCCAGGGTTTTGATGTGTACTGGTATGGTAGCCGAGAAGAGAAGACTTTGTCTTTCTTCTGGTATCTGCTGGAGGATGACCTCAATGTCCTCTCTAAAGCCCATATTAAGCATCTCGTCAGCCTCATCTAAAACTACCATTTTAACCTGCTGGAGGCGGATAGTTTCTCGGCGCATATGATCCATAAGGCGCCCCGGGGTACCAACTATAATAGGCGGACGGTTTTTCAAGGCTTTAATCTGTCGGTCAATCTCTTGCCCACCATAAACAGGTAATGAACGAATTCTTTTATATTGCCCAATGCGATTCAGTTCTTCTGCTACCTGAATGGCCAGCTCGCGGGTTGGGGTAATAACAACACCCTGGATATGTTCTGAATTTGCGTCACAGCACTCTACCAGAGGTATACCATAGGCGGCTGTTTTCCCGGTTCCGGTTTGAGCCCTTCCGATAAGATCTCGCCCCATTAAAGCCAGGGGAATAGTTTCCTTTTGTACCGGGGTAGTTTCCTCAAATCCCATATTACTGAGAGCTTTAAGAATAAGAGGGTCAATTTTTAGCTGTTCAAATGTTATCAATAGTTTATACTTCTCCTTTATCCTAAACTTTTTGAAACTTTAATCAATATTACTTTTACCAGCTATTAGGCAGGAAATACAGAAATAACATAACCATAATACAACAATTATTCTACTACATTTATTGCTTATTTTATCATTCTACAGCTTATAATTCCTCCATGCCTAATTACCTTTCCTAACCGATAATGGAGACAGCAAATGGGAAAGCTTTGTAGCTTGCCAAGCAGGGGAAAAGATTGTACAATAAATAAGCCATAGAAGAATAAGATTTGCCGTGCTAGACGGGGAATTAGCGGTGCCTTGTAACCTGCAACCCGCTACAGCAGGGTCGAATTCCTGAGCTGAGGGTCTATCCTGTAAGGTCTGGCTTGAATAAGTGGCTAAGAAGTTTGGGTCCGGCGCAACAGGACATCTTGAACCGTGTCAGGTCCGGAAGGAAGCAGCACTAAGGGATTAATCCGGTGTGACGCAGGGTAGCCTGAATGGAGTTAACTGTTCAAGTAACGCTTGGAGGGTATTCTCGAAGCCAGGTGCACGGCAATAAAATAATTATAAATTAAGAATTTTAAATTTTGAATTAAGGAAGGGAAAAGCAATGCTTTTCCCTTATTGTTAGGCAGGTTAAATCAGCTTTAGTCCGTGCCCAAAGGGTCCGCGTAATCCACATCAATTACAGCGAGACCGCGTCCGTTTCCCCGTCTTTATATTTTGCAGCAGGAAAGTTAGGACTTAATCAAGAACTTATATTCTAGCATCCTTGCCGAAAGGGAGAGATATTATGGCCTATCTGGCTTTATACCGGGCCTGGCGTCCCCAGCGTTTCGAAGAGGTAGTGGGGCAGGAGAAAACTGTAACTGCCTTGAGTAATGCCATTAAAGAAGGCCGTTTAACCCATGCCTATCTATTTTCTGGTCCCCGGGGAACTGGTAAAACTAGCATTGCAAAAATTATTGCCAAAGCGGTTAATTGTGAGAATATCGGAGAAGGGGAGCCCTGTAATGTTTGTTCCTCCTGTACCGATATTAACAATGGCAATTTTATGGATGTTATTGAAATAGATGCTGCCTCCAATCGGGGAATAGACGAGATTCGTGACCTGCGGGAAAAGGTACGGGTCTTGCCTGCTCAAGGCAAAAAAAAGGTATATATAATAGATGAAGTTCACATGCTTACAACTGAGGCTTTTAATGCGCTGTTAAAGACTTTGGAAGAACCTCCGGATTCAGTTATCTTTATTCTTGCTACTACTGAGCCCCAAAAAATACCGGATACTATACGTTCCCGTTGCCAGTCCTATAGCTTTCGACGCCTGACCGGACCTGAAATTTTGGAAAGGCTGCAGCAGGTAGCAGCTACTGATAATATAGACTTGGATAAAGAAGCGGGGCAGTTAATAGCCCGCCGTGCCAATGGTGGTCTGCGTGATGCCCTCAGCACCTTGGATCAGATTTATTCATATAAGGGTAAAACCATAAAAAAAGAAGATGTGTTGGATGTGTTGGGACTGGTGGATGAATTGTTTCTGGCCCGCCTGTTGGAAAAGGTGCTGGCGCAGGATACGGCTGGAATAATAGAAATGCTAGCAACAGCCCTGGGCGAAGGCAAGGAAGCGCAGCAATTAGCGCGGGAGAGCGCTCTTTATTTACGGGATTTGCTTTTATATATGGTGATGGGTGACGAAACTGACTTTTTAGTAGTAACGGCAGCGGCTAAACCATTATTGGAAGAGCAAAAATCAAAAATTAATCGTAATCAACTTTTGCAAGCTCTGCGTCTAATGATGGATACGGCTGACAAGCTGAGATTTAGTGAAGGGAATCGCTTTATACTTGAAGTAGCATTCCTGCAAATGGCCCAGATATTTAGCAGTGAAATCCCGGTAGAACAACCGGCCCGACAAGAAGTTAAGACTACTCGAGTACAAACCGGAAACAAGGGTACCAAGCCGGATGCCAGGGAGATATTATGGAATCGCTTGCTGTCTGGGGTAAAGGAAAAGAAGATTCCTACCCATGCCCTACTGTGTCAGGGTAAACTGCTGGGGGCACGCGATGACGTACTTTATATAGGTTATAAAAAGGGGTATCGATTCCATAAGGAACGTATGGAGGAAAAAGAAAACCGGGAACTGGTGGAAAGTGTAGCCCGGGATATCTTGAAAGGGAATGTGGAAATAGAATTTGTTTTCCTTGATGATGAACAATATAATGATATTATTGTAAAAAAAGCCATAGAATACTTTGGTGAAGATATTGTTGAAATTAAGGATTAAGGAGGATGACTGATGAAATTTAACCCTGGCGGCGGATCCATGAATAAAATGATTAAACAGGCCAAGCAGGTACAGGAACAGATTATAAAAATGCAGGAAGAACTGAAGGAGAGAGAAATAGAAACCTCGGCTGGTGGTGGGGCTATCACGGTCAGAGTAAATGGTAAGCAGGAACTGCTGGCAATTAAAATTAGCCCTGAGGTGGTTGACCCAGATGATATTGAAATGCTGGAAGATTTGGTTGTGGCCGCAGTCAATGAAGGAATCCGGCAATCCCAGGAAATGGTCTCCACCGAAATGGCTAAAATCACTGGCGGCTTCAACATTCCCGGATTATAGGGGGACCCCGAAATGAGACTGGCCCGCCCCCTGGAAAATCTTATCGACCAATTACTTAAACTGCCTACCATCGGCCCCAAGACAGCACAGAGGCTGGCTTTATATATATTAAAAATGCCACCCATGGAAGCCCGGCAGTTGGCCCAGGCCATAATTGATGCTCGGGAAAAGGTTTTCCCTTGTCCTCGTTGTGGTTACCTTACCGATATCAATCCCTGCGCCATTTGTCAGGATGAAAGCCGGGATAAGGAAGTTCTTTGCGTTGCCGAGGAAGCCAGTGACATTATTGCTATTGAGCGTACCGGTTATAAGGGCAGGTACTATGTTTTAAACAAAAATTTTAATCTGATGGGCGATAATAACCTGGAAGAATTAAATCTGGATCCTTTTATCAAGCAGTTAGCGGAAGGAGCTATCAAAGAAGTAGTTCTGGCCCTGAATCCTGATATTGAAGGGGAAGTTATGGCGCGCTATCTGGCTGGAATAGCGGCCAACCATGGAGTTAAGGCCACTCGTTTAGCCCATGGTTTACCAGTAGGAGGAGATATCGAGTTTGCTGATGAAATAACCTTGCGTCGTGCCTTGGAAGGGCGTAAAGAAATATAACATAATAAAAGACCTCGTGGCATAGGATGGATAACACAGTAAAAATATGCCAGGAGGTTTTTTTATGCAAATATGGTCCAGGCTATACAGCTGGCTAAAGACTTATCATTTATTAAATGGAAATCAACAAAAACACGTGGCTTTTTCTGACCGGGAATTGTTAAAAGAGGCCCACCAGGAACTAATGTGTGCCCATAATATGTTTGCTCGGGTAGTGGAAGAGGAAATGGTAGATTGCGCTATCTATAGCATTAATGCGGCAGAGAAGCGTTATAATTATCTTTATAAAAAAATAAAGCATGAATATAATGCTCCATCATACTCCCGGCAAAACACTATGGCATTAAGTCAATCCTAGTGAGAGGGGTGAATTAATGGAGGTTGTAAATGTTATCATAGCAGCCCTATTTTTGCTTGTTATCCTTTACATAGTGGCTCAGATTTTTATTAAACCAGTCAAACTGCTCTGGAAGCTCTTAATAAATTCAGCCGTAGGGTTGGTCCTATTACTAGTAGTAAATTACCTGGGCTCATATTTTGACTTCTCTTTACCAGTTAATATCATCAGCATTCTTATCGCTGGTTTCTTAGGTATACCAGGGGTAATTTTACTTATCTGCCTGCAGTTATTATTGATGTAGTAAATATAAAACCAATTAAAGAAACCCAAAGGCCCCAAGGGCCTTTTTTTATGGAAATATGAAATAAAAAAGAAGCTACATAACAGTTAATATAGTTTCTTTAACCGCTTCTTAATCTAAAATTAACAAAAAAACAGTGCACTAATGCAAGAAAAAAGTGTATTATTTAATTTAATCCCAGTTTTATCAGTTAATCCATATATATATATAGTATAGCTTTATTATCAGCGCCAGATAAATATGAGTAACATTTGCTTAAATAAGATAATTATTGACTCACATTTAAAACATAAACTATACTAATAAAAATTAATCAAATATTTGGGCACTTTTAGGGGGTGTTTGTTTTTTCCTTACCATATTCCCCGCGCGTAGTAGAAGCATATGTTGGAGAATACGCCAGTGGCAAAAGCGAATTGGCAATAAATCGGGCTCTGGAGCTTAAAAACCAGGGACATATGGTAACTCTGGTGGACCTGGATACGGTGGAACCTTTTTATACCTTAAGACCTCTTAAAAAGATGCTGGAAGAAAAGGGCCTCATAATAATTGGTTATTCCCGTGAAGATGCTTTCGGTTTGGGAGAAACCGGAGCCATGCTTAACCCGGCAGCCCGCTGGGCCCTTTGGCGCGAAGGGGATGTTATTCTTGATATTGGCTATGGTGTTTTTGGGGCGCAAACCTTGAATTTGGTGGAAGGAGCCCTGGAATCAACTGAATTACGGGTTATTGCCGTAATAAATTATACTCGTCCTATGACCGGCAGCCGCCCAAGGATTACCGAGTATGTTAAGAACCTGGGCCGGGTAGATGCTATTGTGGCCAATACACATTTAGGAGATGACACTACCGTAGATATTATCAAACAAGGTAACAACGAAATTCTGGCGGTAGCTCAGGAATTAAACATACCGGTAGATTACATGGTGGTTGATGAAAATATGAAGGATTCTATCAAAGCAGAAGAATTTAATCTTCCAATTAAGTTTATACACAGGTATATGCCGCAAGCTTTATGGTAGGATATTAGCAAATTTTACAGCGTTTTTAATCGATGAAAATGGGAGGTGTTTATATAAATGCAACAGGTCATCACCGAGAATAAAAAGGCATTTATGACTGGTAATGAGACCGCGGCCTGGGCAGCACTGGCTTCCGGGGCTGACGTTATGTTTGGCTATCCTATTACCCCCCAGAACGAAATAATGCACTACTGGACTCGTTTGGCTCCTCAGTACGGGCGGGGTTTCTTACAGACCGAAGATGAAATATCAGCTGGTTTTACCGTGTGTGGAGCAGTCCAGAGCGGGAAGAAGGCTTTTACTGCTACGGCCGGACCGGGTAACGTTTTGATGCAAGAGCCTTTTGGTATGGCTGAAGGCATGAGATTACCCTTGTTAGCCATAATCCAGCAACGAGGGGGACCTTCTTCAGGTACAGTTGTTTATTCTCAGCAGGAGGTAGCTCTTACCACTTTCGGGGGTAACGGGGAAGGTTGGCGTATAGTTTATTCTACTGCTACTCATCAAGAAATTTATGATTATGTGATTAAGGGCTTTAATACGGCCTGGAAATATAGGTTTCCTACCTTTATTTTGGGTGACGGTTACCAGGCTAAAATGCGTGAACCTTTGGAATTGTATGATCCAGAAACGCGCGGTATTAAAATGGCTGATACTTATCCCTTAATAGGCTTAGACGGCAGTATTACTGCTGCTGAAAGGGAACCCCAACATTTATGTAACATATATAGCCTGGAAGAAGAACTTTATGATGTGGTACTTAAAAACACCGCTGAATACGAAAGCATCTCGCCAGAAATAGTGGAATACGAGGAAAGACAATGTGAAGATGCTGAAATAATAATACTATCCCATGGAGTAGTATCCAGGGCGGCAGATGATGCCGTAAAAGCCCTGCGAGCTCAGGGTATTAAGGCCGGCTATTTCCGCCCTATTACCCTTAGACCCTATCCGGAAAAAGAGCTACGGGCAGCTATAGCTCAAAGCGGCGCTAAAAAATTGCTCATAGCAGAATCGGCCTATGGCCAATTCTATCGCCTGACCAGGCAGGAGATTTATGGGGAAACAGTAAAGATGGAAAACCTGTTTATGCCGGGTGTAGGAATAATTGATTATGACATTATCAGTAAAGTGAAGAGCATTCTCTAAGGAAGGGGGTATATTAATGCAGATGGTAGCACCGGCAACGCCAAAATCATGGTATTTACCAACTAAACCGCATAAATTCTGCCCCGGTTGCGGGCATGGAATTGTATTAAAAGCGTTGGGTGATGTAATAGATGAATTGGAAATTCAGGATAGAACCATATTTGGATGTGACATAGGCTGTTCCTTGCTTTCCTGGGATTTCTTTGCTTGTGACAGCACCCAGACCCATCATGGCAGAACGACTCCAGTTATGGTAGGGATAAAAAGAGCTCGCCCGGAACTTATAACTATAGGATATATGGGAGATGGAGGCGGATATTCCATCGGTTCCCAGCATCTGCTTAACGCCGCGGTACGTAATGAAAAAGTTACCTTAATACTGGTCAACAATACTAACTATGGGATGACTGGGGGTCAGATGGCGCCCACCACACTTCCCGGACAAAAAACAGAAACTACTCCTTTTGGCAGGGATCCTGAACTGACCGGATATCCTACCAAAGGACCGGAGTTTATTGCTCAGCTTACCCCAGATAGTGCCTATGTGGCCAGAGCTACGGTATCAAAATATAACCAGTTAAGAAGATTTATTAGGAATGCCCTGCGTAATCAAATAGAAGGTAATGGATTCTCCTTTGTGGAAGTGCTTTCTACCTGTCCCACCAACTGGAGGACTAATGCCCAGCAGACTTGGCACTTCTTGGAGGATGAGATGGAGCATTATTTCCCGGTAGGAGAACTAAAAAACCCCTTTGGAAAGGGGGGGAAATAATGGCTTTGGTGAAAATAGCGTTGGCCGGTGAAGGCGGTCAGGGAGTGCAGTCAGTTGCTGAGATAATAGCTGAAGCAGCCTATAATGAAGAAAAACAAACCATTTATATACCTAACTTTGGCCTGGAACAAAGGGGAGGAGTATCTATCGCTTTTATCCAGGTAAGTGACCAAAGAATAGGTGCCCCCAAATTTAACAAAGCCGATGTAGTTATTGCCCTTAGTGAAAGGGCGGTTGGACGTACCGCACATTACTCTGATGAAAACACCCTCTTTGTTTATGACTCTAGTTTTAAGGTAGATGAGACCGATTTGCCACGCCAGGCCAAAAAAATAATCGGGTTACCAGCCATTGATACCGCTAATAAGGAATTGCACCCGCGGGTTTTTAACATTATTATTATGGGTGCGGTGATAGGCCTTACTAATATAGTAGACTTTGAAGCTGCTAGAACAGCCCTGGAGAATAAACTGGGCTATAAATTTGAAAAGAATCCGGACTTAAGAGAACTAAACTACAAAGCACTGGAGTTAGGTAAGCAAATGGCGGAGGAGTCCTTGAAGGAAGGGGTGCAATAACATGAGTAAAGAATTAAAACCGATAACCTTTCCCATGGAAAAAGCAATATTTTATATATTCCCCGATTACTGCAAGGGCTGTGGCCTCTGTAAAGAAAAATGTCCCAATGCTGTACTGGTATGGTCAGATAAACTGGGTGTCTATGGTACTCCTACGGTTAAACCTAAAGATGAAGACAGCTGCATAGCCTGTAATATCTGTGAAATGGTGTGTCCCGACTGTGCCATACTGATAGAAAAAATACGCCAGAAAAAAGCACTATAGTGCAAAAACCCCCCGCCCTTTCAATAGGCGGGGTTTTTAATCTTACAGACAAGTATTAACTAAAAACGAAATATTAAATCTGTTGTCAAATTATAAACTTAGATATATAATAGAAAAGTACTTGCGCTAAGCTTAAGCGAAGTACTTATTTTATGCCCCAAAAATGCAGCTAATAGCGCTTGACATAGAAACAGGGGCATGATATTATATGTTTTGCGCCCACGGAAAGAGGGGCTGCGAGATCTTGATAAAACAGAACAGCAAGGCTATAAGTGCGGGAGAAATG
>CAZAZH010000063.1:2654-10261 GCA_964489585.1 uncultured Syntrophomonas sp. | reverse complement strand
TGAGTAGCTGCTGCCGTTTCCTGGCTTACTGCCGCAATATTTCCCATTTCGCTTTTAATGTTATTGGTGCTGCGGGTAATTTCTTGGCTTGCGTTTGCTATATTTTGGATTTGCTGTGTAACCGGAATTATATACTCCTTTAATTTTAGTAATAAATTTTCGTTATTTAAAACTGCATCGGTCTGGCTCTCCAGAACTTCCCGGGCTGATGCCACATCCTCTACTACCTGGACAGTACTATTCTGTATATCCCCTATTAATCCATAAATGCTTTGCGCAGTAGTTGATGTTTCCTCTGCTAGTTTTCGCACTTCTTCCGCAACTACTGCAAAGCCCCGTCCCTGTTCACCGGCCCGAGCCGCTTCAATAGCTGCATTTAACGCCAGCAGGTTAGTCTGGTCAGCAATATCGGTTATAACGTTAACAATCTGCCCTATCAAGGTAGATTTTTCTTCCAACTCACCTATGGATTCGCTTACCCGGGTAATAGAGGTCATGCTTTCAGTAACCTTTTGCCTTTGAAAACTAACATTATTTAACCCCTCAACTACAACAGCTTCGGTTTCCCCGGCGTGTACAGCAACAACAGAAAAATTCTGTGCAACTTGCTGTGCCAGATCTGCCATAAGTGCCGCAGCTCTAGATGTCACTTGCATATTTACGGCCTGCTCATTAGCCCCTCGGGCGATCTGGTCGATAAGATCAGTCATAGTATTTATATTCTGCGCGGTGTTGTCAGTAATTCGTACTGTTTCGGTTGAAGAATGGTTAATTTGAAAGCTGGCTTCTTTAATTTGGCTACCAATAAACCTTAGTCCTGTTACCATATGGTTAAAAACGTCACGCATTAATGCTAATTGCCCCATAGGCTGATTTACTGGCATCTCTGCAGTTAAATCCCCCCCGGCAATCAGATTCGCTTGTTCCACCAATGACCAGGTGGGATATATAAACTTCCTTGAATTATTGTTGGTAGATATCCATGCTACTACCATACCGGCCAACCAGGCTGAAAAAAACGATATCATCAGACCCCGCGGATTAAAACAATCTGCCATATAAGCTAATAATAAGCCCAGGATAACGCCAGCAGTTATAGAGGAAAAGGCCATGGTTTTTAAAGTATAGTTAAAGGCTATTCTTCTAATTTCTTTATTATCGGTATCCAATGCTCATACCCCCTCTATGATTCGGCTTTAATTTGACCTGTATCAAAATTTTCGACAGCGTTCTTGAGACCTGACAATATTGTATCAAATCGTTTTATTTCTTTATGTAATGACTCCATGTAGGCTGCTTGTTGCTCGGCAATTACGGATATCTCTTGTGCCCGAGCACTGCTTTCTTGAGTTATACCATCAGTTTTTTGAGCAGCAATAGTTACTTCATCAACAGCCTGGCTAATATCCTGGCAACTGTTAGTAACATTTTCCATATCCCGGCTTATGTTGCTGAAGTTGTTTGTTACCATGGTAATATAATGCTGGCTTTCCCCCATAGCTTTTTCTTGATCGGAGACTGCCTGCCGGGCAGCATTAGTTTCAGCAATTACCTGGGTTATGCTGAACTGTATATTACCCGCCAATTGGCCTATCTCATAGGCAGCTTTTGCTGAAGCCTCCGCCAGTTTTCTAACCTCCTCAGCTACTACTTGAAAACCTTTGCCCCTATCTCCACTACGCGCTGCTTCAATCGATGCATTAAGTGCTAGCAAATTAGTCTGGGCGGCAATATCGGCTATAACATCCATTATAGTTTTGATTTCACTGCTCTTAATTTGTAATTCATTTATAGCAACACTCATTTTTTCGATTACTTGCCGGTTTTCCAGCATACGTACTTTCTGTTGGTCTATAGCCTGTAACTCTTCTGCAGCCATAGTCCCTATGGATTGTAAACCCAAAGCTGTTTCATTGCTGCTATTGGCTATGTTTTCAACCAGTTGAGCTATATTTCTGACTTCAATAACAATCTTCTGCACAACTTCGGCCTGATCACTACATCCAGCGGCTATTTGCTTGATGGCCGATGCAACTTCGTGAGCTTGTATATTACCACTATTAACCTGCTCGACCATTTGGTTTTTAACCTTTTCCGTCTCCGCAATCCTTCTCTTGGTAACTAACATAAGTGTAATGATGCCATCCCCCATCTTATCAAAGGCCATTCGTATAGTATCCATAACCCCATAATTAACATCCTTTAGTTTGGTCTCCAGATTACCCTGTTCAATTCCGCTTACGTAATCTATCATGGAGGCGATAGGAACAAAAAATCTCTTTTTATTGATTAAGGTGGCCAGAAATCCGACTAGCAAACCACCAAATGCCCCTCCCAGGTATTGAATTACCCAAGCCCTCGCATCGGTTAATCCTAACAACCACGAATTTAGCAATCCAAACGGGGCAGAAAGAAAGGCACACCAGAATACCGTTGAGACAGAGTAGACTCGGGATATTCGTCGTACCTGCTCTTGATTATCCATAAATAGCTCACCTCAATCCTATTATTAGGGAAGTATACTATATATTATGGATTTTACCATATTTAAGTATTCAAATATAGTATTAGACTATAATCCTTTTTACACTTCGTAATAAGGATATGACTTAAAGCTGGTATTTTATAACTTGATTCTGGCAGAACATGCAGGTATCGTGTACGGATGAATTATGAGATGTGCTGTATTACAATTCGGTACAATAAACAAAACCTACTGTTCCCAGTCCGGTATGCAAGCCTATTACTGGTCCAATGGAATTGATACTAACTGGTACTGAATAGCGTTCTAATAAGGCTTGTGCGAGTTGGTGAGCTTTTTCTGGTGCGTTGATATGGTGAACAATAATTTCCCTTAAACCGTATTTTTGATTATCTTCTTCTATCAAGTCTAACATACGCTTAATAGCCTTGGAAGTACCACGTGCTTTCTCCAACAAATGCGTCATACCCTTTTTCATGTCTACTGTTAAAATGGGACGGATATTTAATAATGATCCCAATAAAGCAGAGGCAGTGCCTATGCGCCCACCTTTTCTTAGATACTCAAGAGTTTCGGGGACAAAGTAGAATCGTACCCGGTTACGCGTCTGCACAGCTGCCTCCAGGACTGTTTTAAAACTCTCCCCTGCGTGGGCTAAACGGGCAGCGGTCAAGACTTGTAAACCCATGGCCATACAGTTGGTATAGGAATCCATAATTTCTATCCGGGCTTCCGGAAATTCATGTAAAATCATTTCCTTGGCTTTTAAAGCGGTAGCCCAGGTACCACTCATAGCCGAAGAAATAAAGATACCTAGAATCTCATCTCCCCGAGCGACTATCTGCCTAAAGATTTCATGCATTTCTCCCAGCGAAGGTTGGGAAGAGGTGGGAATACATCCGGTGCTTTCGATTTTGTTATAAAAATAATCATAATCAACTTCCGTTTCTTTAAACGATTCATCCTTAAAATGAACACTAAGAGGAATTATGCTTATATCCAGTTCCCTTTGCGTTTCTAAATCAATATATGATGTGCTATCACTTAATATTTTAATTGCCATTTTAGTAAACCTCCCAATTTAACTGAATTAGTATTCTATATAATTTCAGAAACTCCTTCAATTTTAATGGGAAAGGATATATTAAACAACGCATTTATTACTTGCCATTTATGTATGCTTTTTAGTATAATAAATGACAATAACCTAATACTAGAGTCAGGCTTTCTAGCCGGGCCCTAAGCGGGCAGCGGAGTTACCGTGGGACTATTATGCAAAAGTAACAGTCTAACGGTATTTTTTTATCTATAGGGATTATAAGAATATAGGCGTCGATAGTCTGTTATACCTATTTTCATATGTGCTACTAAATACACGAATGGTTATCACGATATAGGGAGTGTTAATTTTGGATCGATGGACTATTTCTTTTACTAATTTCATGATTCGTAAAACCCTTAAAGATGTACCTGCAGAAAATACTATTGATAACCCCGTTCACAGAAATCAGGTGGCTTACCTGGAGGCGTGGTTTAGTATAATCGGTAATTTTGTGTTGGCGATTGTCAAAGGCATTCTGGGAGTAATGGTCAATAGTATCTCCCTGATTGCTGATGCTGTCCACACCGCTTCCGATGTTATAACCTCTATAGTAGTGATTGCTGGCTTTAAATTGGCATCCATACCTCCTGATGAAGAACATCCCCACGGTCATGGTCGCATAGAGTTTATAGCCACTCTTATTATTTCAATACTTCTGGCAGCTGTAGGGGTTAAGTTTGGAATAGATTCCTATAAACGCCTAATTGCTAACACTCCGGTAGCCGGTAGTTACTTTGTAGTTGTAGTTATGCTTCTTGCCGGGTTATTTAAAGAACTGATGTCTCGTTTCTCCATTGATTTGGGACAAAGAATATCCTCATCTACTCTAATAGCGGATGCCTGGCATCACCGTACTGATGCCATTGCGTCTGTATTAGTGGCAATAGCCATTCTGGCTTCCCAGTTTGGATATTACCGAGTCGACGCTATCCTAGGTTTCTGTGTGTCTGGACTTATTATCTGGACCGCCATAGAAATCTTCAGGGAGTCCTGTTCTAAAATAATTGGTGAAAATGATCCAAATCAAGTGGATGAGATTAGCCATTTAGCCCTTTCCGTACCGGGGGTTATGGCTACTCATGACATTAGTGTTCATGATTATGGCACTAATAAAATGGTGGTAATTCATATTGAGGTAGATAAAAACCTTACTTTAGTACGGGCACATGATATTGCTAATCAGGTGGAGAATAGTATTAATGAAAAGCTGTTTACCTCAAATACAACCGTACACGTTGACAGTTTTGAGAGAGATTCTTAACTAGGGGTGTTATATTGAGGATACTGGTAGATGCCGATGCTTGTCCTCGATCAGTTTTGCATATTTGTTTTAAACTGGCTCGTACATATGGCCTGGAGGTATGGACCGTAGCCAGTTTTAATCATAATATAGAATCTGACCATCATATAGTAGTTGGCAATGCTTCCCAGGAAGCTGATCTTAAAGTAATGAATTTAACCGAACCGGGAGATATAGTAATAACTCAGGACTGGGGACTGGCGGCCATGGTTTTGGGTAAAGGCGCCCAATGCCTGAGTCCCGTGGGGCGAGAGTATAACCTGGCTACCATGGACTTTCTTTTAGAGGAAAGAGAGGTCAAGGCCAAGCTACGCAGGGCAGGTGGTAAAACCAGGGGTCCTAAAAAAAGAAGTATTGAAGATGATAAGCGCTTTGAGCAAAGTTTACATAATTGTATTTGCTCTTCGATGTAAAACGGTTAAGTAATTTTTCGAGTATAAAAAAACGGTTCCTTCAACGGGGAACCGTTTTTTAAAATTAAAATAGTGGTTATGAAGAAATATGTCTGGTTGATCTCCCCCAACAATTTCCATTAACCAAGTATTAATGTTTCACATATGTTTTAACAATTAGATTATTATCTGGGGGAGATAAATTGAGATTGTTTAAACGGCAACCGGTACGTTCTCCAATAAATCCCGATTTTATTAAATACCAACTATCAGTAAAGCAAAGCGATAGTGTAGAGGAATTCAGGCATAAAATGGGCTATATTCCTCATCCCCTTGACTTATCCCATCTTACCGGGAAAAAGATTTTTATTGGTTATAGAGGTGAGGCCTTGCCCTCCGTTTTTGATTTACGAAAGCAAGATAGAGTTAGCCCGGTAAAAGACCAGGGACCAGCTGGTACCTGCTGGATTTTTGCCACCTATGGTTCCCTGGAATCGTGTCTCCTACCGGAAGAGAAATGGGATTTTTCTGAAAACAATATGAAGAATCTGCTGGCTGAGGAATGTCCACAAGGATTTGATCGCTCTTTTGATGGTGGTGGTAATCAATGGATGTCCACTGCTTACCTGGCCCGTTGGAGCGGACCGGTACTAGAAAAAGATGATCCTTATGACCCATTTGAGGGTAATTGTAATGTTTTTCAGACCAGGAAGCATCTGAAAAGGGTAGTTTTTATCCCCCCCCGAAAAAGCCCCACCGATAACACTAACCTGAAGACTGCCATTATGAATTATGGAGCCGTATTCACCGCTATGGCTTATGATGATGCTTACTATAACGAAGAAACTGCATCGTATTATTCAACTGAAGGTTTTCCCAATCATGCGATTACCCTGGTTGGTTGGGATAATAATTATAGCCGGAAAAAATTTAAAAGTAGCCCCCCGGGCGATGGGGCATTTATTGTTAAAAACAGCTGGGGTGAAAATTGGGGTGATAACGGCTATTTCTATATTTCCTACTACGATTTCTTTCTGGGAGTAGAAAACGCGCTATTTAGTAAAACCGGAAACTCTAAAAGCACTCAGATTATACATCAGTATGACCTTCTGGGCTGGATCGGCAGTGTTGGTTTTGAGTCTGATACCGCCTGGTTTGCCAATATATTTGAGGCAGAATCTCATCAAAAAATAAGCGGTTTTAGTTTTTATACAGCTTCGCCTAATTCTAGCTACAGTATTTATCTATATGAAAATGTTACGGCAGGAAAACCACGCAGTGGTAAACTGGTTAAGAGTTTAAAGGGAACGATTGACGAGCCTTCCTATTATGTTAGGAATTTTTCCAATCCGATTGGGGTGAACCAGGGACAGAAGTTTTCACTGGTAGTAAAACTTACCACACCAGATTATAATTACCCGGTCCCCTGTGAAGTGCGCCTGGACGGATTAAGCAGTAAGGCCAAATCCAATCCGGGACAGGGATTCTTAAGCGAGAACGGCAAAACCTGGTACGATTTATACGACCTCATAATAGATACAAGTATTTGTTTAAAAGCCTTTGCTGAGCGGAAATAAATTAATCTATGATGTATAATGGGCATCAGCAAGGATAGCTGAATTCCCATAGTTTAAGCTGACCATTCTCACCTGCAGTAACAACGGCATGATGGTATGGAGCAAATTCCGAACAATTTACCTGCCAGATATCCTCTGGTAACAGGTAGATTTGGGTACCGGCATTTAGATCCCAAATACGGACACTGTTATCAATTGCAGCTGATATAGCAAAATTAGAATCTTTAGTAAGGGTAAGTGAATTAACTAAACCCCGGTGACCTTTAAGCATGAGCAAATCTTTACCTCTGTCCAGATCCCAGAAAACTATACTCCCATCAGTATTACCACACAGTGCATACTGCATATCATCAGTAGAGCAGATTGAATATGGCCAGCGATCTGGTAATCCCAACCACGCATGGTTCATTTCCCCACTTAAATCAAGCATACGAAATTCCCTTTTGAAACCAGTGAGCAACAGATGCATACCGTCCGAAGACATCCACATTCGGTGAATGGGACCAGTAGTAGCCCGAAATAGATTCATAGGTTTTGTTCTCTGCAAATCCCAGAATCCTATGGTCCCATCCAGGCTACCGGACAGGGCCAAACGTCCATAAGGTGCAATTCCTACCCAAATGGGTAACGCTGTATGACCACGAAACTGCCTTATCTCTTTACCACTATCTACCTCCAACAAGTGAAGACTATAATCATCAGTAGTGGCCAGAATATAGTTACCGTCAGGACTCATACAGGCAGCAGTTACATG
>CAZAZH010000063.1:0-2554 GCA_964489585.1 uncultured Syntrophomonas sp. | reverse complement strand
AATAAAATCTTCATAGCTAATTTCGCCAGTTTTCCATTGAATATAGGATAGATTAAATGCGGCGCGAATATTTTTGGAATCGTAACGGCGAGCTTCTTTCCATAAGCCAGTCGCATGTTCCAGGTCATTTGCTTTATAGGCAACAACAGCCCGCTGACATAATTGAGTTGCCCGTATTTTCATTTGTTGCCGTATCTGAGGAATGAGGGTCATTAATAACTCAAAGTCACTATCTCTATATTCATAAAAAACTGCCGCAATCCAATCGTTACTATTTTTTATTTTGTTTTCGCATTCAGAACATACAACTTCTTCTGCAGTTTTATGTAAATAGTTCTTATGGCAAAGACTACAAGTAGACTGTTGGATAAAGTTATTAGCAAACCGGTTCATTTTATATTTCCTCCCTGTCCATCCTTCTTTCCAGGTTAACTAAATCTCCACAATCCAGATTAATCAAGGTAGTTTTTTCTTGGGTTACCGGCCATAATTGAACCATAAAACCATCACTATCTATTTCTTTGATAGTAAGACAAACACCATTAACGGCAATATCTTCTCCCGGATTAAGCCGGTTCAGTATCTGGCGAGGTTTAATCTTTAGCATAATTACTGACCGCCGTTCCGGAGCATTACCCTTGAAAGCTACCTCTCCCATATCCTCGATTACACCAGTAAAACGAAGTGCTTTTTCCATAAATCTATTCCCCTTTTCCCCTCCCATAGATCGAATTTATCTAAAGGGTACAAAAACAGTTTTGGCGTCAAACCTGCTATTAACGGAAAGTTGCTCCCGGTAGTAGGCGTAAATAGCTATTAGAATTAATGAATAAAAGAACCAGCGAACAAAATACATGGTGGAACTGAGTGAAGCCATTTGCCAGATTCCATGAGGTTCTATTATTAAAGGTTGAAGTAGGTATCCAAGAGCCAGGCATATACCCTCAGATAGGATTACAAAGCCCAACATAACTATTAAAAGCTCCAGCCTTATGCCCTTTGTAAGCTGGGCAGATTTTTTCATGGCTATAACAATACTGTTTTGGTCAATTAATACCGGAAATGCCAGAGCATATCTGGTGAAACCAAATATAGTTACTATTATTCCCCACATAAAAGTTGATATATAAATATCGTAAGGTATTAATGGTGATAAAAATGCGGGGGCCCAGGCCAGTAGTAGTATAGGAACTACTGCACCAAAAAGCCGTGGCCAATTAATCAAACCAGCCATTAATGAAGGAACAATAATCGAGGAACTACGGTAATGGGAATTATGCACGGCATAAACTATAGCACCGGTGCAGAATAAGCCCAAAAGTATTTTCAATACCATAATAATAAAGCTGATACTGGCCGCAGAAGCCTGAAAATACTTATTCAAGAGCGGAAAATCGGCAGGCTTAATTACATAGTGCTGCCATAGCCATGCTTCAGAAAACCCGGTAGGTATAGCTGCCAAAAGTATTATAAAACCTATAAGTAATATATGTGAACCCCAGTACCGAAACACCCGTATGAGTAATCTCATACTTTGTATACCCCCATAACTGATGACAACAAACTGGGCATCCAGCCTCATTACCTGGATTTATAGTATAAACCTGCTGCTGAATGTCGGGTCACCATAAAATTAATTTTACTTACTTATATATGCATTTTAACATAAAAATACTAATTACAATCACAAATATTCCGTAAATTAGGTAATTCGTTTAAAAAAAGGCAGGCGTCTACCTCCACCAAAGAGATAAAAGGCCTGCCCTATTAATTATGCCTGCTCTTATGATACTTTGAAAAGCAAGAAAAACCCCAATGTAATTGTATAGCCTATAGCCAGCATAGCGATAGTACCGATAACCATCTTAATAAATTCTTTTTTATGATACCCTACAAACATCCTTTCACCTTCCCCTTGCCCAATAAGAACAATTGTTCTACATTCAGAATATAACAGAACTCCTGTTCCGTCAAGGGGATTTTAATAGTTTCCGCGCACAAGTCTAAGAGAGTTTATTACTGCAACAATAGTTACTCCAACATCTGCAAAAACGGCCTGCCACATAGTTGCCAGACCTACTGCCCCAAGTGCCAATACAATGGCCTTTACCCCCAGAGCAAAGACTATATTCTGAATAACTATAGCCCTGGTATCTCGTGCAATTCTAACTGCTATGGGCAGTTTACCTGGTTCATCATTCATTATTACGATATCCGCAGCTTCTATAGCAGCATCAGAACCCAGACCACCCATAGCTATACCCAGGTCAGAGCGAGCCAGAACCGGTGCATCATTAATGCCGTCACCTACAAATGCGAGGCGTTCGTTTTTGGACTTCTTAGTTTGCAGCATTTCCATCATTTCTACCTTCTGCTGTGGTAATAACTCGGAGTATATTTCATCCAGCTCCAGTTCAGCAGCTATTTGATGAGCCGTCGACTCTTTATCTCCGGTTAACATAACCAGCTTTTGCATTCCCATTTTCCTTAATTCTTTCATAGCCTGGTGTACGTCTGGCTTTAATTGGTCAGATAATTCAATGTAGCCTGCATA
>CAZAZH010000062.1:0-11112 GCA_964489585.1 uncultured Syntrophomonas sp. | reverse complement strand
TCATACTCCCGACGCGAGCGTTCCAAATCAGTATCTTCGCTTCTTATTACCAAATTCCCATTATTATGGCGAGCAAAAAGATAATTAAACAAAGCCGAACGGGCCCCGCCTATATGTAGTGGCCCGGTAGGACTGGGTGCAAATCTAACCTTTAACTTGTTCATAAAGTACCTCCCTTGTGTACCTCGATTATACCACCATAATTAACTTGGCAACCATACCTTGCTTGGCCGCTCCGGTTTCCGCGTCTATTAAAATTCTATTTTCTTATTAGAATTTTGCATAATTCAATATATATGTCACTCTGAGCGATAGCGAAGAGTCGTAGATCCTTCGGCTTTGCCTCAGGATAACAACCATAAATTATCAGGCAATTTATGAGAAACACTAATTGTACAAAATCCTCAAATATATCAAAAGGACCGTCCCCATGATATACTACTCAATCAAGGCCACTGCCAGAGCGGATATACCTTCTTCCCGGCCTTCAAATCCTAGTCTTTCAGTAGTAGTCGCTTTTACATTAACTTGTCCCTTTTCAATATGCAAAACCCGCGCTATATTTTGCACCATGGTTTCTATGTAAGGCGCCAAACGGGGTTTCTGAGCTATTATAGTACTGTCAATATTAATTACGGTAAAGCCGGCCTCAGTCAGTTTATTCCCTATTTCCTCCAGCAGATAGAGACTACTTATACCCCGGTAGCGTTCATCACTATCAGGGAAATGACGACCAATGTCCCCCAGACCAGCCGCTCCTAAAAGGGCATCGCCAATAGCATGCAGTAATACATCAGCATCGGAATGACCCAGTAACCCCAGGGGATAGTCTATCTCTACTCCGCCCAGAACAAGGCGCCGGCCCTGCTGCAAGCGGTGCACATCATATCCGTTACCAATACGCAAAACCTTTCTCCCCTTCCGACTTACATATTTAATAGCGCTTCCACAATAATCAGGTCTTCAGGGGTGGTTATTTTCAGATTATTATAATTACCAGGAACCACCTTGACCCGGCCAATATATTTTTCAAATAAAGCCGCATCATCAGTACTCTTAAAGCCTTCTTCCAGCGCCATTTCATAAGCCTGATATATCTCTTTAAAGCGGAAAACCTGGGGGGTCTGAATAAATACTGTACTGGACCGGTCCAGGGTATTGCCCACAAAGCCATCCCGATCCACCATTTTCAGGGTATCCTTTACGTAAACACCGGGGATAGCTGCCCCCCATTCCTCCGCCTCCTTAATCAAATCATCCAGGAGAGCTAACGTTAAAAGCGGCCGCGCACCATCGTGCACAGCCACATAATCAGTATCCTGGTTTAGTTGCAACAATCCCGCCCACACTGAGTCCTGACGCTGCTTTCCACCGGGAATCACTTTTTTAACTTTACGGTAGCCAAATTTATTTACTATTTCCCTTTCACAGTATTCAATTTCCCGAGGATGGGCTACAATTACTATTTCATCTACAGCCTCATACTTTTCAAACACATCTAGCGAGTAATTTAAAATGGGTCGGGAATTTAAGAGCATATACTGCTTGTTAATTCTGCTTTTCATCCTGCTTCCGGTCCCAGCCGCCGCTATAACAACCCGGAGGTTGTTAGCCATATACTTTCACCTCTTGTGGTTCCTGAAAATGCTGATTAACGCTGCCTGGGACTTCTTCCCGTACTTTACGAGTAAAAATCATCCGACCTGCTGCAGTCTGGAATACACTGGTAACCATGACTTCCAGATCATTGCCAATTTCATGGTGAGCATCTTCAACTACTACCATGGTTCCATCCTCCAGGTAGCCTACTCCCTGTCCGATTTCTTTGCCTTCTTTAATAATGGCTATGTGCATGGTCTCACCTGGGTAGACAATTACTTTTACCGCATTGGTAAGTTCATTAATGTTAAGAACCTTAATACCCTGCAGTTCGGCCACTTTGTTGAGATTATAATCATTGGTAATGATGTAGGCGTTAATCTGCTTACAAAGACGTAATAGTTTGCTATCCACGTCTTTCTCTTCAGGTATATTTCTTTCAATTATATCAATTTTTATGCTGCTATGTTTCTGCATTTTAGACAAAAGCTCCAGTCCTCGCCTGCCTTTATTGCGCCTGATATTATCTGAAGAATCAGCTATATGTTGCAATTCTTCGATTACAAATGTAGGTACCACCAGGCGACCTTCCAGAAAGTTGCTTAAACAAACATCATAAATACGACCATCAATTATGGCACTGGTATCCAGTACTTTCGGGGCTATCAAATGGTTATCGGTTTTCGTTTTGCTTATGGGAGAACGAGGTAGGAGTTTAAGCATATCAGGTGCACGACGAATACCTATCTTTAATCCCATATAACCACTGAGGAAAAATACCCCGACGGTTAAGAAATCCCCAACTCCATCCAGGAGGGAAAGAGGGACGGTACTTAATACTCCTATCAGAACACCCAGGAACAATCCAGAACTTCCCCCTAGTAATGCTTCTGTCGGTATAGCATCCAACATCCGGTTCAGAGAAATAATACTTCTGCGAGCAAGGTTTGTAATAAGAAAACTGCCCAGATAAAAAAACACTGCCGCTACTAACCCCAGGATAGAATTCCATAGCGACCCCAGGCTCAAGAAAGAGCGCACCGTAAATGCTACCCAACCACCGAAAATGAGTGCTAAAAAAAATAGCTTTTTGGAAAATATAAACTTTGTATGCATAATATGCACCTCCATACTAACTATTTTTCTTTAGGAACTGCATAATTATACCAGGACGGTTAAAAAAACCAGGGTTATTCTATATGGCTATTATCCGTCATCGTACTAAAACATTCATATTGCCCGATATTTAGCCTTAATGCCGGGTCGTGAAAATACAAAACATAAAGAGAAAGGAAAATTCCCTTAAACGCAGTAAAAAGTTATAATTCTCTTTAACTAAACAATTCAGTCAGTAAAAATTAGCAATTTCTTACAATAGCACTTTACTATCTGCGCCTAATTTCTTATCAACTAAGAGCCATAATTCCGGGAAAGAGCCGCATAAAAAAACTTCAGTTCAAGCCTTTAAGATACACCTTGAAGATGGGCAGGCAATTGACAAGGCTAAGTAGCAACGGCTATAATTTATAAAAATCTCACGCTAGGGGGGCAAGCCTTTTGAAGGACTTGATTTGTGATGAGTTTCAAAATGTTGTAGGTGATCTCCTGATCAGGCACCGCAGCATCCTTGATATCCTTTCCAAACTCTCCGAATCCAATTGCCGGGTAAACCGGGCGGTAGTTAAGTCAGTAACTGACTGTGGCTGCCTGTCGGTACATGCCAACAAACTCCAGCTACCAGACCAAATTGGTTCCTTTGAAGAGTTAAAGCAATATATGGATAGTCACTTGAAAGGACATTTATGTCCGAATTGTGAAGAAGTAGTTTATAATGAGTTGGGAAAACTTCTCTTTTATGTTGCGGCACTCTGTAACACTCTGGATATTAGCTTATATGACGTCTTTATAAAAGAGTATAAGAAAACCAATATTCTGGGTATCTTTAATATGACCTAAAGTAGAAAGGTGACAGGGGACGGTTCCTGTGTCACCTAGCTAGGTAACACAGGAACCGTCCCCTGTCACCGGAATGGGCAACAAAAAACCGCTTCAGGTAATTTTATCGAAGCGGTTTTTTTATCGGTTCCCAGGTTCCTATTACACCATATATTCCAGCAATTGCTGTTCCTGCATACGTTTGAGACCATTTTTAATGGATCGGGCTCTTACTTCTCCTATACCTTCAACCTCATCCAATTCCTCTATGCTAGCCCGTAAAACATGGGTTAAGAGGCCAAACCGATCTACCAGATTATCGATAATAGTGGTGGGAATTCGCGGTAATTTTTGCAGCATCCGATACCCCCGTGGTGCAACCATCTGATCCAGGTGGCTGCTGGCAGTCCCGAGTGAAAGTAAACGGGCTATAAATACCGAATCGGAAATATCTTCTTCAAATGAACGCATCATGGTGCCCAGCAATTCATGGGGCATTTTTTCCTGGTTATTGGAATAATCCTGAATAATAAGCAGAGCCTCGTCTTCTACATTGGCAATCATCTCGTCCAATTGCATTTTTACTAAGCGCCCTTCACTGCCTAACTCAGCAATATAATGTTCGATTTCGCTGGCAACCTTTAAGACTTTGATGCTGCGTTTTAATACCTCACATACTTCGGATACGGTTACCATATCTTCAAATTCCAGTCCCCCTAGATGTTGCAATTCTCTTATCATAACATTGCGGTATTTCTCCAGGGTCTGCAGAGCCTGATTAGCCTTAACCAGAATAGAGGGCAAATCGCGCAGGCGAAATACTATATTACCCTGATAAAGGGTAATAACCTTGCGCCTCTGGGATATAGCTACCACCAGTTCGCCAGTCTGTCGGGCTACTCGCTCAGCGGTACGATGGCGTATTCCGGTTTCATTGGAGCGCATATGGGGATCCGGGTCTAATTGCGCATTGGCAATTAGTATTTTCCCGGCATCCTGACTGGTAATAATAGCTCCATCCATTTTGGCCAGTTCATAAAGCCGTGCCGGGGTAAAATCGCAGTTAATATGAAATCCGCCGCTAACTATAGCCATCAATTCTGGAGAATCCCCTACAACTATTAAACCACCAGTATTGGCCAGCAGTATGTTTTCTATACCCAACCGGAATAAAGTACCCGGGGCCAATATTTGTAGGGATTTTCTGAACTGCTCCTGATAGGAATCTTCCACCTGCTCATCCCTCCATGATTAAGTCAATAAATTCTTCTATAGTATTCACCTCAAGTACGTCCAAACCAGTGCTATAGGCCCGATTTCTGTAGGTACTCCCCGGTATTACTACCCTTTTATAACCCATTTTTTCGATCTCTTTAAGCCTGAGATCTAAAAAAGGTACCGACCGGATTTGCCCGGTTAAACTTAATTCCCCCATAAAAACCATATCCGCAGGAATAGTTTTTTCTCGGTAACTGGATATAATAGCCGCTGCAATCCCTAAATCTACTGATGGGTCTTTTAGAAATACCCCTCCGGTTACCTTAAGATAAACATCGCTGGCACTAAGATTGTAACCCGTCTTTTTTTCCAGTACAGCTATAATTAGAGCCAAACGATTCTGATCAATTCCCGATGCCATACGCCGGGGATAACCCGGACCAGATGTGGCCACCAGAGCTTGAACCTCAATTAGAAGTGGTCTGGTCCCTTCAAAACTGGCAGTTATAGCAGTACCGTTACTATCAGGTAGGGATGAGCTAAGAAATACATAGGAAGGGTCTAAAACCTCGACCAGGCCCTGCCCACTCATTTCCATCAAACCTATTTCATCAGTGGAACCGAAACGGTTCTTAACCCCTCTTAATAGGCGAAATGAGTAGTTCTTCTCGCCCTCAAAATAGACCACCACATCCACCATATGTTCTAAAACCCGAGGACCTGCTAAAACACCATCTTTAGTTACATGACCTACCAGAAAAAAAGCTTTATCATTAGTTTTGGCTATATTAGTTATACGGGCAGTACACTCCCGTAACTGAGAAACACTACCTGGAATAGAGGATATTTCAGGAGAATAAACGGTTTGAATAGAATCAACTATAACTAATTCAGGATTAATCTCCTTAATGTAATCATCCAATAAATCTACATCCTGCTCATTAAGCAGATAAATGTTATCATTATGTATATTAAGCCGTAGAGAACGTAGCCGAACCTGTTTCAAAGATTCCTCACCGGAAAGGTAAATTACAGTTTTTCCATCCCCGGCAACAAAATTGGCTACCTGTAGTAGAAGGGTGGACTTTCCTATACCCGGATCGCCCCCTAGTAGAACTACTGACCCTGGCACTATCCCCCCGCCCAGTACCCGATCCAACTCGCTAATACCTGTGCTTAACCTCATAATATCCTGGTTGGAAATACTAGTAAGAGAAATGGCCTCTAGCTTACGGCTGTGGGAAACAGTTTTTTTTTCATAAGACTCTTCTATCATGGTATTCCAGGACGAACATCCGGGACACTTTCCCAGCCATTTACTACTCACCTGGCCACAACAGCTACAAACAAATCTGCTTATATTTTTCCCCATAAATTTCTCCTTTAGAAATATTATAAATGTAAACCAGGTCTATTTTCCAGTAAATTTCATATATTTTGAATTATTTTCCTATATAATTTAAAAAGAGGCCTATAAATAGAGGTGACAGAGGAACCACGTGTGCCCTTTAGGGTATCCCCTGTCACCTTTTTATGGGTTACGCTTTTCTTACTACAATTTTACCGTCTACAGCGTCAATAAGAATTTTATCACCAGTTGAAACTGTCTTTTTTAGTATCTCTTCGGATACCTGGTCTTCAACTAACTTCTGTATAGCCCGCTTTAATGGCCTGGCACCATATGCCGGTTCATATCCTTCTTTCATTATAACTTCCCGGGCAGCAGTATTTATTTCCATAGTATAGCCGTTCTCCTCAATCCTTTTGGTCAAGTCCCGTAACAGTATTTCAATTATCTGTTTTAATTCTTCGTCATTAAGGTTAGAAAATACAATAATCTCATCAATACGGTTCATTAATTCGGGCCGGAAGGTATGCTTAAGTTGTTCCATAACCCGTTCCTTCATGCGATTATAGTTTTCTGCCTCATCTACGACACTGGTGAAACCAACCTTTTTAGTGGCATTCAGGTCCTGGGCACCGACATTAGAGGTCATGATTATAATGCTATTACGAAAATCTACTGTACGTCCCTGCCCATCAGTCAAACGACCGTCTTCTAATATCTGCAGTAGAATATTAAATACATCTGGATGAGCTTTTTCTACCTCATCCAGAAGAATTACGGAATAAGGTTTTCTTCTGATCTTTTCGGTTAGCTGTCCTCCTTCATCATAACCTACATAACCAGGTGGAGATCCTATCATACGGGACACCGCATGTTTCTCCATGTACTCAGACATATCTAAACGGATAACAGCATCCTCACTGCCAAACATGGCTTCTGCCAAAGCCCGGGCCAGTTCAGTTTTGCCTACTCCTGTAGGACCCAGAAATACAAAGGAGCCTATGGGTCTTTGCGGGTTTTTCAGCCCGGCGCGAGCCCGCCTTACCGCTCGAGATACTGCCTCTACCGCTTCTTCCTGACCAACTACCCTCTGGTGCAAAATATTTTCCAGGTGTACCAGGCGTTCACTTTCTTCGGTAGCTAGTTTGCTTACCGGTATCCCGGTCCAACTGGATACTATTACAGCTATTTCTTCTTCACCTACCGAGCCCCCCTGCAAGGTACGCTTGCTGGTCCATTCCTTACGCTCGTTTTCTATTTCATCACGCAGTTTTTGCTCCTGATCCCTTAAACGGGCAGCCTTTTCGTATTCCTGGGCATTTATAGCTTCTTCCTTTTCTTTGATTAGCTCCTCCATATGGCTTTCTTTTTGTTTTAATTCGTCGGGTAAAACGTAATTAGCCAGTCGTACCCGGGAGGAAGCTTCATCAATTAAATCAATAGCTTTATCTGGCAGGAAACGGTCACTTATATAGCGAACTGAAAGCTTTACTGCAGCTATTATAGCTTCATCTTTAATTTTGACTCCATGATGAGCTTCGTACCGATCGCGCAGCCCTTTGAGTATTTCTATACTTTCTTCCTCACCAGGTTCATCTACCACGATAGGCTGAAAACGCCTTTCCAGGGCCGCATCTTTTTCAATATGCTTGCGGTATTCATTTAAAGTAGTAGCTCCTACACACTGGAACTCACCCCGGGCTAGAGAAGGTTTAAGAATATTAGCAGCATCGATAGCCCCTTCAGCCGCGCCTGCTCCCACTATGGTATGCAGCTCATCGATAAAAACAATCACATCACCAGCCGATTTAATTTCATTTACTATCTTGGTCAAACGATCCTCAAATTCTCCCCGGTATTTGGTTCCAGCCACCATAGTTGATAAATCCAAAGCTACCACACGTTTGTTATTTAATATTTCCGGTACCTGGTTATCATTTATCCTTTGCGCCAATCCTTCTACAATAGCTGTTTTTCCAACACCCGGATCACCGATCAAAACCGGGTTGTTTTTAGTTCGGCGGGATAATATTTGCACCACCCGCTCTATTTCTTTTTCCCGGCCAATCACCGGATCTAGCCTTTCCTCAGCTGCATCCTGGGTTAAATCCCGGCTAAAAGCATCCAGGGTAGGTGTCTTACTACGAGTTTTCTTTTTGATCTGAGTTGCCCCCATTGGACCTGCTTGTTCCTGGTGCGGGTTAACATTAAAATTAGCAGAGGCTTCCCCACCTAACAAAAGTATAACCTGCTCCCGTACCTGATCTAATCTAACTCCCATGGATATTAAGACCTGACCGGCAACCCCTTCTTCCTCCCTGATTAAGGCTAAAAGCAAGTGTTCTGTACCTACATAATTAACCCCCTGTAATCGGGCTTCGTCAAAAGCAAGATTAAACACTTTCTTAGCTCTGGGGGTAATAGGTAAATCACCAGCAGCCCTTTCGGCATTAATGCCGTCTATCCCTATCAGGCGAGTAATTTCTTCTCGTACTTTTTCCATATCTACACCCATGTTTAATAGGGCGCGGGCTCCTACTCCCTCACCTTCCTTAATTAAACCCAGCAATATATGTTCAGTGCCAATAGCCGGGTGGTTTAGCTGCCTGGCTTCTTCCTGGGCATGAATAACGGCATTTCTGGCCCTCTGAGTAAATCTTCTAAACATACTGATCTCCTCCTGTCACGATATTTTACGCTGGCTTATTTCTTAATTTAGAGTTTTGCATAATTCAAAATTCCTTATATGTCACTCTGAGCGATAGCGAAGAGTCTTAGAGCCTTCGGCTTTGCCTCAGGATGACAACCGTAAATTTACCAGGCAATTACGAGAAACACTAATTATGCAAAATCCTGAATTCTTTATTATCCTTTGGTTTTAGCTAATCTTTCCTGAATAACTTCGGCCCGCTTGACATCACGGTGAAAAGCATCCATTTCTTTACCGGCTTTTTTCTGTAAATGGGCAGGTCTGATAGCTACTACCAATTCATTAAGGGCATATGGCTTTATTTTTGCCAGTAGACCCATATCTACTCCCAGGCGAACATCAGATAGGAGCGCCATAGACTCATTGGAATTAAGTACCCGGGCACTGCTAAGAATCCCAAAAGCCCGGCCTACTCGATCCTCTAGCTGGTATTTCATGTCTTCCGCCAGTTTTTTTCTTATTAATCGCTCCTGCTCCACTACCCGAAGAGTTATACTATTCAGGTTATTTATAATATCCTCTTCACTCTGACCCATAGTTATCTGGTTAGATAACTGGAAGAAGTTCCCCACTACTTCAGTACCTTCACCATATATACCCCGAACGGTCATGCCCAGCTGAGCTATGTTGTGAAAAATATGGTTTGTCTGTCCGCTAAATACTATGGCGGGGAGGTGCAACATTACTGAAGCCCGCATCCCGGTACCGACATTGGTAGGACATGAAGTTAAGTACCCTCTGGTATCGTCAAAAGCTAAGTTCAAGTTTTTTTCCAGGTCATCATCTATTTTTTGAACCTGACGATAACATTCTTCCAGCTGCAAACCGGGCAAAAAACATTGAATACGCAAATGATCTTCTTCATTTATCATTATTACCAGGGAACCATCCGAATTAGCCAAAACACCGCGAAAACTATCGTCAAATTCTGCATGATTAGGGCTAATCAAGTGTTTCTCCACCAACATTTGTCGCTCCAAAGCAGTTAGCTGGTTAAAAGTTAGAAGCTCCATTTGTAAAAGGTCTTTATTATCACTTTTCTGCCAGGCTTTTTCTATCTCTTTAAGACACTTCTCCCCATCTTCCCGGTCGAGCAGATGAGAAAAAGGTATTAAATCCAGGTTCCTGGCCAAACGAATACGACTGCTGACTACTATATCGGATTCAGGCCCTTCATCAGCAGCCATCCAGCGGACAAAATTACTATTTAATAAATTGTCAGCTTTCATTACCCTTCCCCCTCAATCCAGTTGTTTTTCAACGTCTTTAATTTGGTCTCTGATTTCCGCCGCCTTTTCATATTCCTCGGCTGCTATAGCCTTCTGTAATTGATATTTTAGTCCCTCAATTTTCTTCTTAATCATAACCTTTTCGCCACCCCGGGCCGGTACTTTACCAATATGACGGCTATCACCATGTACCCTGCGCAAGGTAGGTTCCAGTTCTTTTTCAAAAGCGGTATAACATTGGGAGCAACCTAAACGGCCAGTATTACTTATATCACTTAGTGTTGTCCCGCAATTAGGACAGCTAGCATTCTGAGAAAATGATTTCATATCTTGAAGATTGTAGTTACTAACAAAAAAACTGCCAAGCAAATTGGGCAAAGACAACTGTTTGGCGACATCAAATATAATGCCTCCTTTTTGCGCATAACACTGCTGACACAAATGGGTTTCAACTGTTTTACCGTTATAGACTTGGGTAAAGTGAACCGTTGCCGGTCTTTGTTTGCACTCTTCACAGTACAAAATCTATTCCCCCTTATCCTCAATCCATATTCACATAATCGACTAATACTTTTCTAAGCTGTTTAAACAGACGTGCTCTATACTCTGGCGGCATATCTATAAAATCATAGCTGATAAGATGCTTTAAGAGGTCGCTCTGACCACTAGTAATCGCATCCTTCTGTAGAAGCTCATCGATAAATGCTACTAATTCTTTGCGAACGGCACTACTACCATTCTCCAAATGGTATCTGCAAATACGGACATAGCCTTTACCTCCCCGACGGCTTTCCGTAAAGTAGCCTTCCGTTTCAGTAAATCTGGTACTGATAACATAGGTTACCTGAGAAGGAACACAGTCAAAAGTTTCGGCTAATTCCGATCGCTGAATTTCTATCTTTTTATCTTCACTACGCTCTATCAATACTTTAAGATATTGTTCGATTCTATCAGCAAGGCTTCGTTTCATTCCTCTTCCCCTCTTTGACTTTTATTGACTATCTGTTTTTATTGTACTACAAAAACCAAAAAGTAAACAGACCTGATTAATGTTTTTTGACTAAATTTAACTT
>CAZAZH010000061.1:0-11297 GCA_964489585.1 uncultured Syntrophomonas sp. | reverse complement strand
GATTGCCACCGTAAACGCCAATACAAGCAGCTACACCAACACCGGGCTATCCAGCAATACCAGGTATTATTACCGGGTGCGGGCTTATAACTCAGCCGGGGATTCACTATATTCCAATGAATATAGCGCTACAACGAGCGCTACAACGAACACTACAGCGACAAGAATAATAAAACTAACAATTAGCAAGTCAACTTATTATGTTAACAATCAGTTAAAGACCATGGATACGGCTCCTGTAATCAGAGAGAACCGGACGCTTCTGCCCATCCGGTATGTAGCTGAAGCCATTGGGGCTACGGTAAACTGGAATAACAGCGAGAGAAAAGTGACAGTGTCTCTAGAAGGTAAAGTGATTGAGCTTTGGATTGGAAAGAACATTGCCCGGGTTAATGGCCAGTACATGCTCATTGATTCTACTAACTTAAAAGTAACACCAATTATTGTCTCACCGGGAAGAACCATGTTACCTTTACGGTTCATCTCAGAAAACCTGGGGTCTAAAGTAGACTGGGACGAAAACAAGAAAGAAGTAACGGTTACATATCCAGCGCCATAAACAAGTTACCTTTGAAGCAAAGGATTTGGGGCGAACGCCGGCAGAGGGTGAACTGGAGTCGGCTAAAGGTCTGGTCTTATCAACAATTATCGACCGGACTATCGATACCTAATTAAAAATATCCGTAAATTATGGTAGGAATAAAAGACATGTCCTATCCAAGGTTAAGGACTTTTTTATTCGAAAGGACTGTTAACATGACGCATTGCTTGTAAAAGCTTTTCTCGGTTACTGGTGTCAAAGTCTTCCCAATACCAGCGACGAAAAAACTCGGCTCTGGCTTCAGCAGGAGAAATGCCCGGTTTATCTTCTTCAATTGCAGCTCTGGTAATCGACCTGGCCATATCAAACATAGAGGCACTCATGAAAAATCGTTCACCCTCAGTCTTTTGCTGTATCATCTCAAATAATTTGTTTTCTGCCGTTGAGCAAGTATCGTTCATTATTCAACTTCCCCCCATATTTGTCCTAAACCTAGTTCTTTAACCCAATACTTAATATATTCCCAATCAAGTTTTTCGGCCTGGTATTTTATTATACTGCTAACATCATTTAGCTGCAGTTCAGATTTACTGTCTTTGGCCCAAAACAACTTGGAAATAATCAAATCCTCGGGACTTACTACCCACAATGTAAAATCAGCAATTATTTTCTTGATCCGTCTCTCAAACTCAAGCTGCCTGTAAGGAGAGTCTTTGCGGACGATGAAATCAATTTTAACTATGGTCTGATAATGAATAATATTAAATATGCTCTGTAATTGAACAGCCTGGTTTACATCAGTCTCGCATAAGATTCAATAACCGGATTGCAGGGTTGTGCTATTCAAACAAGCTCAGGGAATAGGTAAAACAACTGAACTGGCCTGAACAGACACTATTCTTGAGTTGTCAGATGACGGTGCTGAAGAATTTGCCAAAGCTATCGGCAGGCTCAGCCATGATATCAAGCCGCCATAGATAAAACGTTTCATAAGTAACCCCCATATGTTTATTCTTCCATTTATTTCACTGGTTCGCTTTTGCCAAAATATTTTCCTTCTTTTTCCTAATTTTAAATGGCAAGGGGTGAAGGGGGGCTATTACGCATTTTGTGATTAACTCGGCCAACAAGAAAATATCAAAATTGATAAAAGCATAATGCCTAATGACGGCTCCCAAGAAGTACAAGACAGCTTTATTATCAGCCCCCATTTTATAATTAATAAAGGACAATGCAATAATTTGGAGAAATAGAGATATATTAGATAGATAAGGGTGGGGGTTAAGGATGGCAGTCGTTAAAAGATGGGAAGAATGCACCGAGGAGGATATATTACAGGCAAATATTGAAAAGTATGACAGTGAACATATTGTTAATTTCTATAAAGACTTTGAGGAGCCCCGCTATGCCTATATTGAGTATAATGTAATCTTTAAGGCGGTTACCAATATGCTGGAAAAGAGGAATGACCGCAGTTTGCAGGCGGTTGACCTTTGTGGTGGGGCTGGGAAAGCGGCCTTTGTAATGAAATCCTGTTCTCCGGATTGCCGGGTTACTCTGGTGGATCTATCGGAAAAGATGCTTGGGGTTGCCAGGGAAAGGATAGAAAGGGATAAAATAGAAGGCGTAGATGTGGTCTTAGCAGATGCTTTTTCTTTCCTGGAATCAGAGGCGGAATATGACTTAATCGTTTTCTCTTCTGCCATTCATCATTTCAAAGAACCGCTTAATCTTTTACAAAATGCCGCTGCCAGGTTATCTGAAAATGGAGTAATTATTACTATTGCCGATCCTACTACCATTACCAAAAGTAGACGTTATAAGTTTTTCCTATTCCTGGCAGCCAGCAGCCAGCATAAAAAAGAAATAATCAAGCAAAAATTTTCCGGTAGTAAAGATAGCAACTCTGATTTTGATATGGCTGAATACCAGACTTACACCGGTATAGATGATCGGAAATTAGCCCGTGAAGTCAGGGATATTGGCCTGTCGCCCCTGGTACACCTGCGCTATCCTGCCGGAGAGCCCTACATGGTAAAAATCATGCCTTACCTGGGCCTGTGCTGGGCTTTTAGCATGGTCCTGGGGAAAACAGAAAACCATGTACCTGAGGAAATGGTAGATAGACTTAAGCAGGAAATTAAAAAGGAAATGCCATTTAAAATCAACTATTTATAAAGGTAGCGGATGGGACAGGGGGACAGGTCCCTTGTCCCAGAAAACAGACGAAGATAACAAAGTTTTCTTGTAAATGAGGTGACACAAGGAACCGTCCCCTGTCACCTAAAAGTGTTATTGACAAATAACCAGCTATGGATTAAATTTACATTACATACAAGTAAATAGCATATATTAGATGAGATGAGAAGAGTAAAGGTGAGGAGAAGAGAGACGAGATGAGCCGGTCTGATTGCAGAATGACCAGCACATTATGTCGTGCTGGTTTTTATTTTCCCTTGATTACAAATACTGCTGTAACTAAAGTCACTATAAACGGTGGATTTATTTTGCTGCCATTTTTTACTTCCCGTCAAAAACCCGCTTTTGAGCAAAACCCATCTGGATTTACCTTGGAATCCTATTCTTCTCAACCATTTCTGGATATCAACACAATTATCGAGGCCAATATTCCCCTATATCACCTAAGCTATGTAATTAATAACGACGGTGGGTTGGAACGATGGCCTTCTTAACCCATAGTGAAAATGTAGGTTAGTATGTAGGAATTCAGCAAAACAAGAAATTTATATTAACCGCTTAAATCAATACCTCGATTTCTATTAAATATTGCTACCAAGGGCAGGTGCATTAAATGCGGTAATTGCTACGAAAAATCCCCAATGAGAACAGATGAGATTAGATGAGGAGAGGAGAGATTTTATGTTTGACCGATATCTTAAAAATGTCGTGGGAGGAGAATATCTCAATAACGAAGAGGCTTATTTAACTGCTCGAATGCTTTTACATGACAGTATTCCTGAGATTAAGGCAGCAGCTCTTTTAAGTGCCCTGCGTACTCGCAAAGAAAGCGCTGCCGAGTTGAGTGGTTTTGTAAAGGCCCTGGTTGAAGAAGCAGTTACGATGGACAGTGATTTGGAACTGATAGATACCTGTGGTACCGGAGGAGATGGGCTGGGGACCTTCAATATATCCACTGCTGCTGCCCTGGTAGTAGCCAGCTGTGGGGTTCCGGTTGCCAAACATGGTAACCGGGCTGTTACCGGTAAGGTAGGTAGTGCTGATTTGTTAGAAGCGCTGGGGGTAAACATTCAACTAACTCCTGACGAAGCCCAGCGGATGTTAGATAAGGTCGGAATCACCTTTTTATTCGCCCCTAATTATCATCCCATTTTAAAGCAACTGGGACCGCTGCGGCGAGGAATTGGGGTAGCAACTATTTTTAACTTCCTGGGTCCATTGCTTAATCCTTATCCCCTGGCTTATCAGGTTATGGGTATAGCGGATACCAACTTGCAGGAGGCCGTTGGCCAGACTTTAGTGCAATTGGGCCGGAAACGGGCTCTGGTAGTATGTGCGGAAAATGGTATGGATGAAATTAGCCCTGTTGGTAATACTAGAGTTTTTGATGCCGGATTGGAGCAGCAGCAAACTTATACTATTAACCCCGCTGCTCTGGGTATGGCGCCTACGGGGTTAGAAACTATCCGGGGTGGAGATAAAGAAAGCAATGCCAGAATTACTCGGGATATATTTGCAGGAGTACCCGGCCCGTACCGCCAGGTGGTGATGCTAAATGCCGCTGCCGCACTGATGACAGCAGGGCGGGCCCGGGACATGGAGGAAGGAATGCTTATTGTTGCTGAAGCTATAGATTCCGGGAAAAGTGAGGCAACCCTGCAGGCTATGATTAGCTACAGCCATGACCGGGTGATACCATGTTAGAGCAGATCGTCCGGGTGAAACAGCAGGAAGTACAGGAATTAAAAAACAGGTTAATTGTAGATGATATAACCCCCTGTCCGTATCCCCTGGATGTTGAAAAAGTCTTCAGAAGCGATTATAACAATATGGCCATAATTGCAGAAATCAAGAAAGCTTCCCCGGTAAAGGGGATGCTGGCTGACGAACTGGATGTCTTGCAATTGTCCAGTTGCTATCGGAAAAACGGAGCAACGGCTATTTCCTATATTACTGACAGCCAGTTTTTTCAAGGCCAGAAAGAATGTCTGCCCCTAGTTAAGGAAATATCAGGCCTACCAGTTTTACGCAAAGAATTTATTATCGATGAAATACAGCTTTATGAAACCGTTTTGCTACGGGCGGATATGGTACTGCTTATAGCTGTGATGCACGATTATCCCAAACTGTTGGCTTTAAGTGAAAAGAGTCGGGAACTGGGGTTACAAGTTTTACTGGAGGTACATGACCGGGAGGAACTGCAAAAGGCTAAAGATCTGCCCATAAAAATAATGGGGGTCAATAACCGTAACCTGAAAGATTTTTCAGTAGATATTCACCGGAGTCTGGAATTAGCGGAGCATATCCCCCTGTCGTTTATAAAAGTTAGTGAGAGCGGTATCAAGACCCGGGAGGATATCCTGCTGCTTAAGGAGCACGGCTATAATGCCGTTCTGGTAGGAGAGACCCTGGTTACTGCTCCCGACCCTGGAGAAAAACTGCGGGAACTATTGGGCCATAGATCATGAAATAAGAAAGGTGACAGGGGACGGTTCCTATGTCACCTCCATGGAGGGGAAAAGTCATGACCCTGGTTAAGATATGCGGAATTAAAAACCTGGAGGAAGCAGTTTGTGCCGCAAGCCATGGCACCTGGGCCATAGGAGAGGTATTTGCCCCTTCCCCGCGCAGAATTGCGGTAGAAAAGGCAGCAACTATTAACCGTAATCTTAACGGCAGTATTATAAAAATCGGGGTATTTGTGAATGAAAAATTGGAAGAAGTGGAACGTATAGCGAAGCTATGCAGGCTCGATATGGTACAGCTGCATGGGGATGAACCCCCCGAATATGTGGAGGAGTTAAAGCTACCGGTTATAAAAAGCTTTTCCCTGACCGGTTCCCCTGATCCAGAGCACTTCAGGCGATGGCGGCCTTACATTTACCTATTTGATACCTTCAGTACCTCGGTACGGGGTGGCAGTGGCCAAACCTTTAATTGGGAATGGCTGGAGGGACTTCCCCGGGAGATCAGGTTTATTCTGGCGGGCGGGCTTAATCCCCGTAATGTGGGGGCGGCTATACAAAGGTTAAGACCGCTGGCGGTAGATGTTTCCAGCGGAGTGGAATATCCCCGGGGTGGCAAAGACCCCTTATTAATAGAAACATTTATTAGAGAAGCAAAGGAGGCAGATGCTAGTGTACCCCAATGAAAAAGGTTACTACGGACGCTATGGTGGCAGGTTCGTTCCGGAAACCCTTATACCTGCCCTGGATAAGATAGAACAGGCCTATAGGCAGTTGTCAATTGACCCTGAATTCCAAGAAGAATTGGATTATTATCTGAAAAACTATGTAGGCCGGGAATCACCCCTGTATTTATGCGAACGGCTGAGCCGGGATTTGGGAGCCCGCATATATCTTAAACGGGAAGACCTCAATCATACCGGTTCTCACAAGATAAACAATACCCTGGGGCAAGCTTTACTGGCTAAAAGGATGGGAAAGGAACGCTTGATTGCGGAAACCGGTGCCGGACAGCACGGGGTGGCAACAGCTACAGCAGCAGCAGTTTTAGGAATGAAATGTACAGTATATATGGGTGCCCGGGATATGCAAAGACAACGGCTCAATGTTTTTCGGATGCGGATGCTGGGAGCCGAGGTAAAAGAGGTTAGTAAAGGCAGCCAGACTCTAAAAGATGCTACCAACGAAGCCTTTCGCGATTTTATCCAGAGCTTTGAATATTCTCATATGCTGATTGGCTCAGCGGTAGGGCCGCACCCGTACCCTATGATGGTGCGTGATTTTCAGTCGGTTATTGGGCGGGAAGTAAAAGAACAGTTTAAGAATCTGGAAGGCCGACTTCCTTCCTATATATTAGCCTGCGTAGGCGGAGGAAGTAATGCCATCGGCATATTCTACCCATTTCTAAAGGAAGAGGTAAAACTTATAGGGGTAGAAGCCGGAGGACGGGGGATTAGTCCGGGTGAACACTGTGCCACCCTGGCCAAAGGTGATGACGGCATCCTGCATGGGGCTTTGAGCCGTTTATTACAGGATGAAAATGGGCAGATACTTGATACCCATTCTATTTCCGCCGGTTTGGATTACCCTGGAGTAGGACCGGAACATGCCTACCTGCGTGAAAGCGGGCGGGTTAGCTATGTTAATGTCAGTGATGAGGAAGCAATAAACGGTTTTCTCAAATTAAGTGAATATGAAGGAATTATTCCTGCCCTGGAAAGCGCTCATGCGGTAGCTTATGCCATTAAAATGGCTCCTGAACTGCCGACCGGAAGCAGCCTGGTTATTAACCTCTCCGGGCGGGGAGATAAAGATACTGAGGAAGTCTCCAGGTACCTGGAAGAAAGACAGGAGGTGCTGTAATGTCTTCAATCAGGAAGCAAATGCTGCACTACCAGCAAGAACAGAAACCGGCCTTGATTGCCTTTATAATGGGTCTTTTGCCCAATGAGGATTTATGTTTGGATTGTATCAAAGCCCTGGAGCAGGGTGGCTGCGATATCCTGGAACTGGGAGTACCTTTCACCGACCCGCTGGCTGACGGGGAAATGATTGAAAGATTTCATCACCGGGGTACAAAACAGGGTCTAAACTTAAAGCGGGGCCTGGAATTTGCTCAGCGGGTGAAGAATAGTTGCAATATGCCGCTTATCCTTTTCACGTACTATAATCCCCTGTACCGGATGGGACTGGATAAATTTATGCAGGAGGCTCGGGCTGCAGGTATAGAAGGGCTGATAGTACCGGATCTTCCTCTGGATGAGATGTATGTTCTTAAGGGTTATGGTATGGAAATTATACCTATGCTGGCCCCCAGCAGTACAGATGAAAGGGTGCAGATGGCAGCCCAGCAGCAAGCGGCCTTTATCTACTGTGTATCGGTACGGGGAGTAACTGGGATGAGAAACCTTCCCGAACAAGAAATCAAGGACTACCTGCAAAGAGTAAGAACTGACACCAGAACTCCTCTGGCTCTGGGATTTGGCATATCCGGTCCACAGCAGGTAGAAACATTCAGAGATTATGCCAATGCCGTAGTCGTTGGCAGTTATCTCGCCAGGATAATTGAGGAGTATGAAGCCCTTCCCTGGTTGCTACCCGGGCAAATGGAAAAGGCCTTTTTGGAATTGAGCAAGGCCAGGGAGGATCAACATGGAAGCATATAAACTGACTTCTCACAGTTATACCAGTCAAGGTGGCATTGAAATACGGCGTGAAGTTGAAGAGGTTGAAGTCATCGGTGCCAGTGACTATATATTGGAACAGATTGATCATCAGAAAGGGGCTCTTTTTTCCAGCAGCTACGAATACCCGGGTCGTTATAGCCAATGGGATATTGGGTTTGTAAAACCCTGCCTGGAGATACGGGCACGGCAAAAAGAATTTTTTATTAAGGCCTTAAACCCCAATGGGAGTAGTTTGCTATCTCCCATCTACCATTGCCTGGTTTCCCATGCAGATGTGCAGGGGGTGTCATATATCAAAAGGACCGCGTGTGCCTCTCAAGGTGTCCCCGTGATATATGGGAAAATAAAACCGCAAGATGCTTTTTTTGCGGAAGAAGAGCGCAGCATGCAGGCCAGTGTATTCTCGGTAATTAGAGCAGTTAAGGAGCTGCTTGCCGCCAACCAGGATCGTTTCTTAGGGTTGTATGGAGCTTTTGGCTATGATTTGATTTTTCAGTTTGAGCCTATGGGTTTAAAACAGGAACGTTCTTCCGAACAATGGGACCTGGCACTTTACCTGCCGGATAAACTTCTGGTAGTAGACCACCGTATGGAAAGGGCTTACTGTCTAAGCTATTCATTCGTACCTGAACTAGCAGTTGATCCGGAATTGCCGCAAACACATGAAACCAATACTAGCACTTTAGTATCACGGTTACCGCAGCACGAACCGGGCCGCTATGCTGGCAAAGTGGAACTGGCTAGAAAAGCATTTAAAGAGGGTGAACTTTTCGAAGTAGTTTTGTCCCAGAGCCTTTATGAGCCCTGCCCTGATCCCCCTTCCCAGGTATTTAATCGGCTGCGCTCCCTTAATCCCAGTCCTTATGGCTTTATAATTAATCTGGGGTCGGAGTTTTTGGTTGGGGCTTCGCCGGAGATGTATGTTCGGGTAGAAGGGAGAAGAGTGGAAACCTGTCCCATTTCCGGTACCATCAGGCGAGGAGAAGATGCCCTGGAGGATGAAGTGCAGATTAGAAACCTGTTAAACTCCGCTAAGGACGAATCGGAACTTACCATGTGTACCGATGTTGACCGTAATGATAAGTCTCGTATTTGTGAACCCGGCTCAGTTCGGGTGATAGGCAGACGGCAAATTGAATTATACTCCCATTTAATCCATACGGTAGACCATGTGGAAGGCTACCTGCGTGAAGGTTTCGATGCTCTGGATGCATTTCTCACCCATATGTGGGCGGTAACTGTAACCGGCGCTCCTAAACGGGCAGCAATCAAATGGCTGGAGGAAAATGAAGACTCACCACGGGGATGGTACGGGGGAGCTATAGGATTTTTTACTTTTAACGGGGATTTAAATACCGGATTAACTCTGCGAACAATTAGTATAAAGCAAAATATGGCCCAGATCAGAGTCGGGGCTACGTTATTATATGATTCCATTCCTGAAAACGAAGAAGCCGAGACTTATATCAAAGCCGCAGCCCTGATTAAATCTTTACGCAGCACCGGACTGGAGAAGATAACAGCCGATAAAGAAAAAGAGTCACTGACAGGGCGGAATAAGAAGGTACTGTTAGTAGACTACGAGGATTCTTTTGTCCATACCCTGGCGAATTACTTTCGCCAAACTGGAGCGCAGGTTGAGGTAATCCGCTGGCATCTGGTACCAGATATTATACAGACAGAGAAAAACCTGGACCTGGTTGTGCTCTCGCCGGGGCCAGGTCGCCCGGCCGACTTTAATATCCAGGAGATCATTTCGTACTGCCTGGATAATGGAATCCCTGTGTTTGGCGTATGCTTGGGGTTGCAGGCTGTAGTTGAATATTTTGGGGGTCAGTTGGCCGTGCTTGACTATCCCCAACATGGTAAGACCAGCAAGGTTAGCCTGTTGCAAAAAGGGAACTTGTGGGAAACCGTTCCCCAAGAATTTTCGGTGGGACGCTATCATTCATTATATGCGGCATCAATACCTGATTGTCTAAAGGTGAGTGCAATATCAGAGGATAATGTGGTAATGGCAGTTGAACACCGACATTTGCCGGTGGCTGCGGTACAATTTCACCCCGAATCCATCCTCAGCGCTCAGGACGATCTGGGCATCAGGTTAATAAGAAATGTAATTACCGGGTTGACGGGTAGAAAAACACAGGCAGAAAGCCTGACCGGATAGTAAGAATATAGGCTTGTTATTAAATATAGATGATCTATACCAAGCAGGCTAACCTGCTCAATTTTTTGTATATCCGATGTAGCTTTGTAGATACAACCGGGTCCCAGCATGATAATAATTACAGCACATATAGAAATGGCGTAGAATTCGTTCTCGTGGGCACGGTTTCTACGCCATTTTTCGTGGGCTTAATTCTTAATAAGAAATTAACGCCTTTTACGTTTTGCCGCCTTTTGGGCTTTATAACTTTTACGGTTCTTTTGAGCTTCATCTGAGTATAGCCGGTGGTTTTTCTCTTGTTGCCGCCTGCCGCCCAGGTATTCTTTTTCTTTTCCTGCTGCCACTACCAGGGTGTGACCTTCATCAAAACTAAGTGCTACCGGTAAATCTGATTCACCATACACAATTTTATAACCGTTTTTCTTCACGGATTCTTCCTCACGCAGCATTTTGCGTATTTCCATTTTAATTACAGAGAAGCCACGGTCACTATGATGGCCTTTACCATGGTTAATATCCAAAACGTCAACACGGTGATTCATACACCATTCTAAATTTCTTCTGGTTTTTTCTATGGCTTCCTCAACATTTAGCCCATGCAAGTTTATTTGTTCTACCTTCATAGTCTTCACCCTTTCCCTTACTCAGGTGATAAATAATTAACAGTGCTGAGTGCCGGATTAATTATATTATACTGTATTAAAACCGATCTATAGGAATAGAGAAGTTTTAAAAAAATCATCTTTATGTAACAGAAGTAGGAGGAGGTTTTTATGTTATACTAAATATGTAAACAAAGGTAAGAGATGCCTTTAAGGGGGGATTATGTGAATGAAATAGATTTTGGCCGGATACGGGAGAAGTTAGATCCTATGATGATTTTCAGGCATTTTATGGATAATTCTCCCCAGCCTTTTATGATTGGATATAAAAACGGACGAATAATAAATTTCAACCGGGCTTTTCAAGAATTGCTGGGTTACTCCCGGGATGAACTATTGACCATGCTCTGGATATCAGACCTGACTCCCGAAGAATGGCGTCGGGTTGAGGAAGAGGCCATCCAGAAGCACCTGGAGAATGGGCAGGTTCAATATTATGAAAAAGAATACTTTATTAAAGACGGGGGGCGATTACCGGTTGAAATGCTGGTTCATTCGCTGCCGGACGAAGCCGGACTTCCCGGTTATTTGTACTTTTTTATTTATGATATTAGCCAGCGTAAAAAAGATGAA
>CAZAZH010000060.1:1831-11436 GCA_964489585.1 uncultured Syntrophomonas sp. | reverse complement strand
TATCACCTGCCTACTCGTAATGTTCCCGCATACTGATAATCTTAATGGTTCTTTCTTCTTTATGTACTGAATAGACTAATCTATGCTGACGGTTTATCCGCCTTGAATATGCTCCGAGAAGATCTCCAATCAGTTTTTCATAAGGCGGATAAGCGGAAAAAGGATCGTCCCTGATTATTTCCAATAAGCGTTCGATCCTTTCTTTAAATCCGGCTTCATAAGCTTTCATGGTTTAATCCACCAGCTTTGGTTGCGATAGCCTTTTTGCAGCTCTTTTAAGCGATCTTTTTCCGCTAAAAAACGGTCTCTAAGATTACTCATCCCTAACGAAGCTAACTACGGGCTTTGTGCGTAAAAATGGTTTTCCAAGGCTTCAATGTGTCCCTGTAGCGAAGGACTTTTATTCACCGTACAATTCTAAAAATGTTATCAACCAATGTTTTGTAAGAGTTTTGGTTTAGCAACTAAAATACCCATATTTCAGAAATGCAGGTGTCATCATATTTCTGTCCTTTATAAACATCAAGTATTGTAATTTTAAGAGAAGTTGTTTTAACTGTTTTATTCAAGTAAACATTATTACCACGTTCATATCCATCCTTAAGGATGACTATTATTGGGTCGTCATTAGAAAATTCAATTCTAATCTTTTTTAATCTGTTATTGGCCCAAAACACTTCTTCATTTTTGGTATATCCATTCTTAATCTGAATATATGATATTTCTTTCGCAACATTATTCTCAAAACTAATCCATTCGCCAATACCAGCATCGGGCGCCCCCTCAACCCAAGCCGTATTACTATTTACATCAACTGCGTTAGAAGGGAAATAGGTGTTGTTTTTACTAGCTGGTAGAGTTGATGATGCAGTTACCCGATCCCATTCATAACAGTAGCCTCCTGGTACCGGGTCTACCTGTTGCGGCGACAACCGCTCGTCCCCTGTTTCTACGGCATAGATTATTTCTTCCTGTACACTGGTTCCGGTTTTGGAACTGGTTTGTTCTTTGTCTTTATGGAAAATGAATTCACCGCTACCCATAGACCAGTTAGCATCTGCATTTTCAACTAGTTTCAAATTAATAGTTATCGTATTATCTGTTAACTTGAGAGCACCGGTGCCTGTATTATTCCACCCATCATTGGTTACCGGAAAATCAAGCCGGTTATCAAACAACAGTCCCTGAAAACTGATACCAGCTATTCTATCAGACGTATTACTTGTACCAATCATTGTTCCTACAATAAAATCAGCACTTATATCCTCAATCTCTAATTCTTTGCCATTATTATCCGTCCATTTACCCATAAAACTCTGATTTTTATTATCGGCTGGTTTTAGGAGTTTTAATATGGCAACGTCTGCATGGGTTTTTCTATCAATCAATTCTGAGAAACTATCCTGTAATGGTTGCAAGCTTTCTTTTTTTTCAATGTAGGTATGATATTTATTGACTGCGCTTTCGGGAACTTCTTTAAAAACCCGGATCGAAGTTTCGAAACTCCCTGCTTCTTCGGTCAAAATGACTTCTGTGCTTTCTAATTCTATAGCATTAATATCAAACCATCCCTTAGATTTAAATTTTGTTTCCGTTGCCTGTAATAGTGCATGTTTATCAGATGGAAGTCGGCCCCAATAATTATCATACTCCGGAAAAGCAAATTCATATTCGTCATTACCACGGAACTTAATCATATACCCCTCTAAAGTGATAATTTCTTGTGAAGGTAATGCCTTCTTTAATTCGGATAATTGAGTTGTTAAGTTGTTAATCTTTTTTTGTTCCTGGTCACACTGAGCTTTTAAATTAATGCTTTCAGTAGCCAGGTTAATTATAGTATTTGCTTTATTCTTATCCATTCCTCCGGCATTGCTATATGATTGTGTAAAAATGATAACTTCTTCGTGTTTGTTATCAATTAAAGAGGGTTTTAATTTATCAATATACATTTTGGATAAATCTTCTTTTCCACCTTTAATATCATTATCTAAAATCAGCTTGATCGCATTTTGTACTAATTCCTGTTTTTCCTTATCCCCATAATAATGATCTATGTAAGCTAGCAACTTGTCTTTTTCCTTTTTATCTGCAAATTGTTGGAGATCATTCAACGTAATTTGTTTATAATTTATCCCACCACAACCAGCAGATAGCATCATAACAATAATTAAAAGAAATACTGCTAATCTTTTCACTAATCATCAACCCTTTCGTATTAGCTAAGTTAAGTGTGTTGCTAACCCCATAGTGTTTAGCAAAGAGCGTAATTATCCGAGAATCAACTGAATATTCTAATATTAAAAATTCCATATAAAAAAGATAAATCCTGCAAAAATTCGCCTTTAAATGAAGATATTACCTAAAACCAGATAGCATTAATCTATGTAGGCCATTATAGTTGCAAGGTCATCACTTGCGAAATAGCAAAAAATGTTGACAGAAAAATAGCAGGTCATTATAATAGATGCAATATACTAAAATAACGATGATAGGGAATAGTAAACTGACCCTCGGGTTGTAGAGAGCTGCTGGTTGGTGTAAGGCAGTCGAAGAGGCAAGCAGAACTCACCCTGGAGTTGCTGACCGAAATCATTTTCGAAAGTAGGCTTAGACGGAACTTCCACCGTTAAAAGGAAGGGATATTGGGTCTTAAGATCCCGTATCTTTATGGAGTGAACGGCATTGGCCGTTAAATTGAGTGGTACCGCGGAGTTAATCCCTTCGTCTCAGAGTTCTGAGCGAAGGGTTTATTTTTTTTATCAAGGAGGGGGTTTCGAGGGAAGACGATTTTGGCCACCCGGTAAATGAAATAAGGAGACACCGGGTGGGGCTGTGTACCCCTTAACTATCCACCTATGCCCAATTGGCTCATGAAACAGTATAAGGGAGGGCATTTGATGAAGATACAACTATGATTTAGAGATGACATGTAAGGGGTCAGATTTTTGATAGAGTTTTGTCCTAATGTAATTTATTAAAGAAATTTTTGGTGATTAAAAGTATGGGGGGAAATCTGGTTTTATTTCAGATAATATGTACCTCTGACAGTACCATGGAGAATGGAGGAACAATATGTTAGAATTGCGAATTAACGGGTTTGGCGGGCAGGGCTCCGTTACCCTGGCTCACTTATTAGCGCAGGCTGCGCTGGAAAACGGTCATCAAGGACAGGCATTGCCTTTCTTCGGGGTGGAACGCCGTGGAGCGCCGGTGCGGGCAGCAGTGCGCATGTCCCCCACTACTATTCACGCGCACAGTCAATGTGAGCTGCCAGATTATGTGGTAGTAATGAGCGAAAAACTTACCGAATCGGCGGTCAATGAAGGTATTACTAAGTTCGGCACCGTTATCATTAATGCTCCCGAGGCTGTAGCCGTAGAGAATCATCCTACCTGGCATGTGGACGCGGATGCCATCGCCCGCGAAGCCGGATTATTTTCGGCCGATGGGCCCTTTATCAATATTCCGCTGTTTGGTGCGGTGTGCCGGGTGCTAAACATCCCGCCAAGTATTATGGAACAAACCATCTTGAATAAATGGCCGGGCAATAACGGCGAGCGTAATCTGAGCGCCGCTAGCAAGGCTTATAATACCGTGACGCATATTAGAGGATAGCGTACTCTTTGTTTGGATTAGCGAAAGGAATGGAAACAAATGAAATCAGTTACAAAAGCCTACCGGCCTATTTCCTGGCCGATGAAGGGAGCCGGCGGTGACACCGGTTCCTGGCGAACCCACCGTCCAGTGGTTGATATTCAGAAATGTAATAAATGCCAAATCTGTTGGGTATATTGCCCGGAAGCAGTCATTGACCGCGAGGAAAGCACTGTTGATTACCGCTACTGCAAGGGCTGCGGCGTGTGTGCTGCAGAATGCCCCACCGGTGCAATCAGCATGGAAAAGGAGGAGTAGCAGTATGAAAACAGCGCAAGTTATAATGGATACTGGTGCCCATGCCGCTGCGTTGGCCGTAAAAAGCGCCCGGGTGGACGTCATACCTGGCTATCCTATCACTCCCCAGACCAGCATTATGGAAGCGCTGGCCACCATGGTTGAAAATGGCGAGTTGCACGCCCGCTTCATTCCTGTGGAAGGCGAACATAGCTCCATGGCCGCTGCCGTAGCCGCATCCGCTGCCGGCGCCCGCGTTTTCACAGCGACTTCGGCCAACGGCCTGTTGTATATGCACGAAGTTTTACATATGGCTTCCGGTGGACGGTTGCCAGTGGTAATGTGCAATGTCAACCGTGGTATATTTGCCCCCTGGACTCTGTGGGCTGATCATCAGGACTCATTTTCTCAACGCGATACCGGCTGGATTCAATATCACTGCTCCTCCAATCAGGAGGTATTTAACACCATTTTACAGGCCTTCCGCGTGGCCGAACAAATCAATATCCCGGTGATGGTCAACTTTGACGGCTTTGCTATTTCCCATTGTCTAATGCCCCTCACCCTGCCTCCCCAGGAGGATATTGACCGTTTCCTGCCCCCGCATGAACCAGAATGGCGACTTGATCCGGCTTATCCCTCTTCCTTTAGCAATGTGACCAATGCGCCCGAATATGCACCCTTCCGCCAGATGCTGTCCGAGGATATCATGGCCGCTATACCTCTGGTAAAACAGGCGGCACAGGAATATAAGGATATTACTGGTATGTGGAATGGCGACACCATCGACACTTATCGGCTGGAAGACGCTGAAGTGGTAGCCTTTGCGGTCAACAGTATGGCGGCAGAATTAAGACTTTCCATCGATATACTTCGCGAGCAGGGAATAAAAGCCGGCCTGCTTAGGCCGCGCCTGTATCTGCCCTTTCCGGCTGAGGATATCATAAGCGCCTTGCCCCAAAATGCACAGGTGATGGTGTTGGACCGCAACTATAATTTCGGCCACCCCGGAGGCATTTTGGCGGCAGAACTGAAAAGCGTGCTTTTTGGCCGACGCAACGACATTACGGTCAAAAACCGGGTAATGGGCATTGGTGGCATCGATTTGCCCCGCCGCTTTATGGCCGAGGAGATTCGTGCCATGATGGATGAATAAACAGGATAGACCATGAAAGGAATAGATGAGATATGACTACTAGTATTAAACAGTTACCGGATATTGAACAGGTTTTAAGCGGTAACGGGGCTTGCGGTGGCTGTCCCGCTACCATGGCCTTGCGCATCGTGGGCAAGGCTCTGGGTTCAAACGCCATTATGCTGTTAACCCCCTCCTGCTCGGTAGCCAGCATGGGCATGACCCCTAGACTGGGCTACAATTGGCCGGGCATTAATATTTGCTTTGCCACCGCGGGCTCTTCAGCCTCCGGTATTGCCCATGCACTTGAAATAATGCAGGAAAAGGGCCGTCTGCAAGGCGAGCTGCCTACCGTGTTCTGTTGGGTGGGCGATGGCGGTACCTATGACATAGGTTTCCAGGCGCTTTCAGCCGCAGCTGAGCGCAACGATAATATGATTTTCTTTTGCTATAACAACGAAGCCTACAGCAACACCGGTGTGCAACGCAGCGGAGCTACCCCGCGCGGTAGTTTCACTACCACCACCCCCACTGGCAAGCGCCAGCCCAAGAAAAACATGGCCTTGCTAATGGTGGAGCACAATATCCCCTACGTGGCTACCGCTACCGTGGCTTACCCTGGCGACCTGTACGATAAGGTGGTAAAAGCGAAAAATACCCCTGGTATGAAATATATCGAGATTTTAGCCCCCTGCTATTTAGGCTGGCAGTTTGATATGCCTGAAACTGTGCAGATGAGCCGTATGGCTGTGCGCAGCGGTGCCTGGCTGTTATGGGAAGCGGAAAATGGCAAGATCAATTTTAATAACCCAACCTCACATATCATCAGCGGTAAAAAGGCAGCTGCCCCGGTGAATGAATACTTAATGAAACAGGGCCGTTTCAACCGCCTGCTTAAAGGCCCTGACGCTACCCAGCGCATCGCCGAAATTCAGGGTGACATCGATCGCGAGATTGCTTTTATGCGGGAACGAGCCAAGATTACGATTTAAGTGTTACATGTATTACATGGGGACGTTCTTTGTGCAACAATTTTTGTTACACCAGGAACGTCCCCATGTAACGCGTTATCAACTAAAAACTTACGAGGAGTGAAACCGGTTGTCTTTTGCTGATGAATATCGTTCCAAATTGGTCAGTGCCGAAGAAGCCGTAAAGGTTGTCAAAAATGGAGATTGGCTTGATTGGGGTCAAATTTTATCGAATCCTTATGCACTGGATACAGCCCTGGCGGCCCGCAAGGATGAGCTTGATGATATTAAGATACGTCTGGTTATGAGTGCAAAAGTGCACGAAATCTGGAAAGTTGATCCGAAGGGTGAAACCTTCCATATGAATAATTGGCATTTTGGCGGAGCTGATAGAGCCCAGCATGATAAGGGAAATGCTTATCATATTCCTAATCTTTTCCGCAATAATCCCCTCTTCTATAGAAAGAGTCTCTATGACGATGTTGACGTAGCCATGTTTAGAGTTCCACCGATGAATAAACACGGTTATTTTAATTTTAGCTGCAGTGTAGCCGTCCTACGCGCTATATGTGATGTAGCCGGGAAGATAATAGTGGAGGTTTGTCCGGGGTTACCCTGGGCCTGCGGTGGGCGTGAAGAATTATTACATATTTCTGAGGTGGATTACATTGTGGAAGCTGATTCACCGGTAGTGGAAATGCCGGCCCCTCCAGCTACTGCAAACGATAAAAAAATAGCTGAACATGTGATGAAAGAGATGGTTGATGGGGCTTGTCTACAGTTGGGAATTGGCGGGATGCCCAATGTTGTGGGTACGCTACTGGCCGAATCCGATTTCAAAGACATAGGCTGTCATTCCGAAATGCTATGTGATGCCTTTTTTCATTTGTTTGAGGCGGGGAAATTAAATAATAAGCGCAAGTCCATCGATACGGGAAAGACGACTTACGCCTTTGCCGCCGGAAGTCAATTTTTATATGATTGGATAGACAATAATCCCAGTTTGGCTGCCTATCCTACTACCTATATCAACAACCCCCATAATATTGCGATGAATGATAACGTGGTGTCTATAAACAGCTGTGTAGAGGTAGATTTATTTGGGCAGATTTCCTCAGAGTCTGCGGGTAATCGTCAAATCAGTGGCACCGGCGGACAATTGGATTTCGTTACTGGCGCTTATAGTTCCAGAGGGGGCAAAGCCATCATTTGCTGTACCTCTAGCTATCAGGATAAGCAGGGCAACCTGCAGTCCCGGGTTGTGCCCATGCTGCCCCAGGGATCAATAGTCAGCGTTCCCCGTACCCAGGCCCACATTATCATTACCGAATTCGGCAAATGCGACCTGGCCGGCCGCAGCACCTGGGAGCGGGCGGAGCGCATTATCAATATTGCCCACCCTGACCTGAGGGATGGGCTAATTAAGGAAGCTCAGAAAATGAATATTTGGAGTAAGAGCAATAAGATATAGCATAATTTAGTGCCCTAACACAATTTGTTCGAGTTTGTTGTGTTACAGAAAGAACGTCCCGGTTTAATAGGCGGCGTAACACAGATACACCTTGTTGACTATGCACAATAAGTAGCATTTACAAAGTGTATTAATATTGCAGAAAGTCGTTGTACATTTTGTATATGCGGTAGAGATGATGGAGCAGCTTTGTAATTACTTGAAAATCAAAACAGTTATTGACAAAACACGGTTAAGTGGTTATATTTATTTATAATTTAAAAATTGAAATGCATTGACGGAGAGAGTATGTTTCAGCCAACGAACGTCTTAGCGAGCCGGGGACGGTGTAAGCCCGGTACCAGTAGTCTGAAACTGAAAATCACTCCCGAGCTGCGGACCGAACGAGTAATCCAGTAGGCTCCGACGGATTTCCCCCGTCATCGGGAACGCATATGATGGTATGTCGTATTAACGGGTGGTATAGCGAATGTCTTTTCAGGCCTTCGTCCCTTTACGGGATGAAGGCCTTTCTTAGTTTTAATCAATCATAATGACAGGAGGAAAAAGCATGACAACCAATAACATGGTAGAAATCCGCTGGCACGGCCGGGGCGGACAGGGAGCCAAGATGGCCTGCATGTTACTGGCGGATGTGGCTGGTTTACAAGGAAAATTTGTGCAGGGATTCCCGGAGTATGGACCGGAACGGATGGGAGCCCCGATTACGGCTTATAATCGAATAAGTGAAAAACGATGTACTATCCATTCCAACATTTACTATCCCGACTATGTAGTCGTAGTAGACGAAACTCTGCTGGACAGCGTCGATGTTACCGGAGGGTTAAAAGAGGGCGGTACGGTAATCATCAACACGCCAGGCTTGCCACAGGATATGCGCCCCAGGCTGCCGGGATGGACCGGAAAAGTCTGTACTATAGATGCCCGCCGTATTTCGGAAGAGATTCTGGGTAGCAACTTCCCCAATATCCCCATGCTGGGCGCTGTGGTCAAGATGAGCGGCGTTTTGCAAACCGAGCGTTTTTTAGCGGATATAGAAGAATCCTTTAAACATACATTTGCATCCAAGCCCCAGCTTATCGAGGGGAATATGGCAACCCTGAAAAAATCATTGGCGGAGGTGCAGGTAGGATGATTTATGCGAAGGATATCAACGAAAATACTCCCTGGCAGGATCTAACCCCGGGCGGAGAAATCTATGAACCGGGAACCGCACGGCTCTTCAATACTGGTAGCTGGCGGACCAACACGCCCGTTTTTCACGAGGAAGCCTGTAAACACTGTATGCTGTGTGTTCCATTCTGCCCGGACAGCGCTATTCCGGTAAAGGACGGGAAACGTCTGGATTTTGAATATATGCACTGCAAAGGTTGCGGTATCTGTGAGGAGGTATGTCCTTTCCCGGCGATTACCATGGTATCTGGAGGTGCGGTTAGATGAGCCACCGTCTTTCTGGCAACGAGGCTGTAGCTTATGCCATGAAGCAGATAAATCCTGATGTTATGGGAGCATTCCCTATCACTCCCTCCACCGAAATTCCGGAATACTTCGCCCAGTATGTGGCCAATGGCGAGGTAAACACTGAATACGTAGCTGTGGAGTCGGAGCATAGTTCCATGTCGGTATGCATTGCGGCACAAGCTGCAGGAGCCCGAGCCGTCTGTGCTACTTCATCCTGTGGATTAGCACTGATGTATGAGCTTTTGTACGTGGCGGCTTCATGCCGTCTGCCAATTACCCTGGCCTGCGTCAACCGGGCCCTTTCCGGGCCAATCAACATAAACCATGACTACTCAGATTCTATGGGAGGCCGTGATGCCGGCTGGATTCAAATCTATGCCGAAAATAATCAGGAGGCCTACGATAATTTTATTATGGCCATGCCCGTTGGTGAACACCCGGGCGTACGTTTACCTGTGATGACCTGTATGGATGGCTTCATTACCAGTCATGCGGTAGAAAATATAGAGCTTTTGGAGACGGATGTGGTGCGCCGCTTTATCGGGCAATATAACCCGGAACACTATCTGTTGAAAAAAGAAAATCCATTGGCGGTAGGACCTTATGATTTGAGTCCCTATTACATGGAACACAAGGTCTTGCAGGCTGAGGCCATGAAAGCAGCCAGGGCCCG
>CAZAZH010000060.1:0-1731 GCA_964489585.1 uncultured Syntrophomonas sp. | reverse complement strand
ATTACATGGAACACAAGGTCTTGCAGGCTGAGGCCATGAAAGCAGCCAGGGCCCGTATACTGGAGGTAGCTGCAGAGTTTGAAAAGATTTCTGGCCGAAGCTATGGCCTGTTTGAAGAATATAGGATGGAGGATGCAGAGTTGGCTCTGGTTCTAATGGGCTCCACCGCCGGAACTGCTAAAGCAGCTATTGACAAACTACGGGAGGATGGAGTAAAAGCTGGACTAGTTAAAATAAGGGTATTCCGTCCTTTCCCCGGTGAAGAACTGGCCCGGGCATTGGCGGGTACCCGGGCTGTAGCAGTCATGGATAAGTCCGAGGGCTTTTCCGCCAATGGAGGTCCTTTATTTGCCGAGACCCGCAGTGCTTTGTATGATCTTAAGGAACGTCCCTATCTAATTGACATTGTTTACGGTCTGGGCGGGCGTGACGTGAGGGTTGAGGATATTGAAAAAGTGTTCGCCCGGCTGGCAAATATTACTGCGACCGGCGAGATTGGACCGCTATATACCCATATGGGACAGAGATCAAAGGAGGATATAGCATGAGCACAGTATATAACCTGAAACGGGAAGTGGAAAAGCCGGTACGGCTCACCGGGGGGCATCGACTATGCGCCGGTTGTGGGGCCGGGGTCGTTGTGGCCGGTGTTCTGCGTGCCCTGAATAAAGAGGACCGGGCAGTAGTGGTTAATGCCACCAGTTGTCTGCAGGTCTCCACCTTTATGTATCCATATACTGCCTATATGGACAGCTATATTCACTCTGCTTTCGAAAACTCCGCGGCTACTTGTGCCGGAGTGGAAGCAGCCTATAATGCCTTGCAACGGCGGGGCAAAGTGGAAGGAACGGTCAAGTTCATTACTTTTGCTGGTGACGGCGGTACCTATGATATAGGGTTTCAATCCCTGTCAGGCGCTATGGAACGCGGTCACGACATGGTCTATGTCTGCTATGACAACGAAGCTTACATGAATACTGGAATTCAGCGTTCATCTTCCACGCCTCGTTTTGCCCGTACGACTACCTCACCAGTAGGTTCAGTGGAGCAGGGCAAGAGACAGAACAAGAAAGATCTGACTGAGATTTTGGTGGCGCATGACATCCCCTATATAGCTCAAACAGCTCCTATGGGTAACTTTAGAGACCTGCACACCAAGTCTTATAATGCCATCTATACTAAAGGCCCTTGCTTTTTAAACGTATTGGCCCCCTGTCCACGCGGTTGGGACTACCCCATGGCCAGGCTTGGGGAGATAATTCGGCTGGCGGTGGATACATGCGCCTGGCCCCTTTACGAAGTAGAGGAGGGAATGTGGCGTTTGACCTATATACCGAAGAAAAAGCTGCCAGTGGAAGATTTTCTGCGTCCTCAGGGCAGATTCCGCCATATGTTCCAGAAAGGCAATGAGTGGATGATTGAAGAAACGCAAGCATATGTGGACCAAAAATGGGAACGCTTACTGGAGCGCACCGGGGCTTAAATCCCTGCTAACACCAGAAACAAAATATGGTATTATAATTATGATTACACTGCAAAAGGAAATATTCATATAAATGATAATAACGCGGAACCCGCGGATTAGTTAGGGAACCCTGCGGACTCATTTGGGCTTAAAATAAAGAGAAAGACGAAGTATTTCCACAATAATTCAAAGTAAAAATTTAGAATGCAAAATTAATAAAGGAGGTTTTGCCTTTGGAACAAACAATGTTTACTAATGAGGTCATT
>CAZAZH010000059.1:0-11573 GCA_964489585.1 uncultured Syntrophomonas sp. | reverse complement strand
GTGACCGGGCCTATATGGTAACCTTTAGAAACGTAGACCCCTTCTTTGTTATTGACCTGAAAAACCCGCAAAAACCGGCAATACTGGGCAAATTAAAAATACCTGGATACAGTGATTACCTGCACCCCTATGATGAAAACCACATTATTGGTTTCGGTAAAGATACCGTGGAAATGAAAGGCTGGGATGGTGAACCGCAGGCTTTCTACCAGGGACTCAAGATAGCCATATTTGATGTCACCAATGTCAGTCAACCGGTAGAAATGTCAAAAGTGGTTATCGGCGATCGCGGGACTGACTCCGAGATTCTTAATAATCATAAAGCATTGCTATTTTCTAAAGAGAAGAACTTGATGGCCTTCCCGGTTACCCTTATGGAAAAAACACCGGGGGTAAAAGACAAGGCCAATACCTCTCCCGCTTATGGGTCCTTCAGTTTCCAGGGAGCCTACATCTATAATATTGATTTGAAAAATGGACTTAAGTACAAAGGCAGGATAAGCCATCTGGAGCCTGCGGATTATCAAAAAGCCGGAGATTACTGGTATGATAGCGATAATAACATTAACCGGGTACTTTATATTGGAAATGTTCTTTACACTATTTCCCCGGGCAAAATTAAGGCCCAGTCGATAGCGAATTTAAAACTTATTTCCAGTCTGGAACTGTAAATATAACAGGGTACCACCGCAGTGTTGATAAATTGTAGGGGCAGACCCATGTGTCTGCCCTGCCGATCACTAAACCCGGGATAGAATTGCTGACCACGGGCGAACACACGGGTTCGCCCCTACGCATTCCAGTACCTTCCACCCCTTTCGCCCTGGTCTGAAGCCTAACCCTCACTCCTTAACCCAAAAACCTCTTACTTTGTTGAGCAATCCGTTTTTAGTACTATGCAGTGCTTCTCGCAACTGCTGCACCGGATTTTCGGTTTTCCAATTACCCGGTTCAGACATGCTGATTAAAATTCCCGATAATCTGAACCAGTAGGTAATAAAACGATAAATGGGCAGGAAAAACATGACCCACCAGATTTTCTTGACCCTTTCCCGATAACCGGGAGGAGCCTCCCTGAGCGCAACCAGAAAGTAAAGGAAATCCAGGATCAGATAACATACATACAAACCGGCAAATGCAGCCAGAACCAGCTGTAGAGGATAACCCAAAAAGTATAGAAATGGTATAAGGAAAGTCCAGGTCATCCGTGAAAAAGCCAGGGTATGATCCACCACCAGCATACGCCCGGCATAATTGCCCAATCCCCCAATAAACTTTTTATTATTATCAGCATAAAGGGCACTCACCTCAATCTCCCCTCTTTGCCAGCGCACCCTTTGCGAATACAGCTTGCTCCAGGAAGAAATCGGTTCTACATAAGCAATTGCTGATGAAATACAAGCCATCCGGGCTTGGCCCTTCATCTGATACTGCCGCAGATGAAATGTCAGGTCTGTATCTTCCGATACTGTACGTTCCGAATACATAAATGATTTTAACATTACATCCCGCCGGAAAGCAGAGAAAGCTCCTGCCAGAGTAAACAGATTATTGGTCAGACTCTGGTACCTGCGACCAACATTGAAGGCTACCAGATATTCAATCTCCTCGCAATAATGAATGATATCAATAAAGCGAGTTTGTTTTCCCAGCTCTTTATCAATATGAATACCTCCAGTAGCTGCTACCAGTAAAGGGTCATGTTCAAAACTTTCCACCATGCGCAGCACTGCATACTTATCCAGCCAGGCATCCGAATCCACATTGATTATATAATCTCCTTTGATCATATAGATACCTGCATTTAAAGCAATAGATTTACCTGCTGATTCCATACTAATCCAGTTCATATTGGTAAGAGGATAGGTATCCTGAAATTGACTGTAAATATCAAAACTCCCATCGCTGCTACCATTGTTTACACAAATAATCTGTATCTTCTCCAACGGGTATTGCTGGTTTACTATTGAATGAAGGCATTTGAAAAGGGTGTCAGCTGAATTATGTACCGGCACAACTACCGAAACATAGGGCAAATAGCTGAGGTCAGGAATACTTGCCCTTTCTTTACTCTCCGGAAATATATATACCATTACCATGTAAACCAGGGCCATGGTTGCGTCTATCGCCAGGGGAGCCAGCATCCAGATTCCCCAGAACAGAAGAAAAGCTAAACTTCTTTCCCAGAAGATATCAAACATTATCTTTTTGCCTCCAGATACTTTGCAAAGATGGGCGGGTAAACAAATACCAGTAGACTACAATCGCCAGCAGGAAAAAAACTAGCCGACCAATCAAGGTATGAGCAATATATAAGGTATCTCTGCCCCCACTGTTAATTACCAGTACAATGGTAAACAGGCGTATCAGGTTAATAACAAATAGAGCTATTAATCCACTCAGGGTATAAACAACCCTTTGCCAATAATTAAAAGCAGGGAAAAACCATAGTAAGCCCAGTAAAACGCAGGACTCCAGCAACCCGGAGCATTCTATATCGATATCAATACAGGTCCAGCTGTTTTCCAGCGCCAATAGTACCAGCACTGTTCCTGGTGCCTTATCAAAAATAAAAGTCTGAATACCCAGGTAAGCTAACCCGTGATGAAGAAAAAGGCCGGTCCACTGCTCCACTGCATATTCTACAGCCGAACTTCTAACGGCCAGGATAGCCAGAATAGTCAAGCCTACCGCCGTCCAAGTATAATAAAAAATCCATATCCGGTGTTTATGTAAATAATAGCCAACTAAAGCCCAAACTAAAGTGCCTAAAATCCAGTAAATCATGCCTTCATTCTTTTCCTAATGAAATAGGTACCAGTAAGTAAAGCCACAACGAAAATCGAAATTAAAGCCCAAAGCGGCATAATGGGAATAGGCGACCACTGGATATCGCCGCTATCCGGGCAACGATCATTTATTATATGATAGCTTTCTACATACATTCTTATAGACTGGGCCGGAAACATATGTAAATCATCCATAGAAACGCTAAACTCACACTTGCGCCCACCTCCGGGCGTGCTCTCTCCCCAATTGCCCGAATAGCTCTTCATATATTTGCCATTACCTTTGTACAGGTCTATAGCTACCAATCCATCTAGAAATGGATGGTACTGAATCAGAAGGTAACGGTCGTTACCGTTATGATATATTCCGTTATCACTTAAATCCAGGTTTAAGCGATATACTGTAGGTACCGGGTCATTTTCATCTCCCCAGCCCCGCCGTTCAATCATAAAATAGAGATTACTGTCATCATCATTGGTAGCCCAATAAAACTTCAATATATCCCCGCTGGGATTAGAATCATGGGCAGGATCGTTCATGCAAGCCTGCCCCTCCCAGTCGTCAAACTGACCGTCGAGGGTGATGGGGCTGGCGGCTAATAAATTACCGGTAAAGGCTAACAGAAATAAGCACATTATTATCGTACCTGTTATGATTTTAAACTTCCCCATGTTATACCCCCCATCTTAAATCTAATATAGCATAAAATATTTACTACTAGTTAAAAGCCAACTTTTAATTGTTCAATAAATTAAACTTGGTATAATATACCGAGGATAGAAATTCCTAAATAAATCACGCATTATATAATGTTTTATGATTGCGAGTGTGGCATAAATGGCAGGTACAATCCTTCCCAATACCTTAAGTATAATAATTCCCACCTATAATGAAAGGGAAAATGTACGTACAATAGCCCAACAAATTGCTCACGTCCTTAAGGATGACTATGAAATAATCTTTGTTGACGATAGTAACGATAATACCCCGGAGATTTTGCAACTGTTAGCCGCATCAGATTCCCATGTAAGGTTTGAACATCGAGAGAATGAAAGAGGACTGGGAACCGCTGTTGTAAGGGGATTCCAAATCGCCAGAGGTAGCACCATTGCAGTAATGGATGCGGATTTACAGCATCCCCCAGAACTTCTAAATACTATGCTTGCAGCTATTAAGACCGGTGCTGATATAGTAATTCCAAGTCGCTTTATTCCGGGCGGAGATGATGGGGGATTAAATATTGGGCGAAAACTAGTTTCTGCCACTGCACGATATATGGGTAAGGTTATGTTAAAAAACCTTCGCCCCATAAGTGATTGTACCAGTGGTTTTTTTATGTTTCGTAATGAGGTTATCAAATCAGTAAATTTGCGACCTATTGGTTGGAAAATTCTTATCGAGATACTGGTTCGGGGCAATTATGAACGAGTCATCGAAGTTCCCTATCATTTTAAGGCACGTAACATTGGCGAGTCTAAAATGTCTATGTATGAACAAATAAATTATATTCGGCATCTGCTTAGACTGGTCAAGGATAGCCCTGAAGACAGACGATTTTATTACTTTGCTATGGTAGGATTATCGGGCGTATTTGTTAACATGTTTATATATTATATTCTTACCAGGCTCCATTGGGAAGTTAAAATAGCTGCTTTTATTTCCGCATCAATCGCCATGTTATGTAATTTCATTCTTAATGATAAAATCACCTGGGCCAATGTGAGCAGCAATTCTATTTGGACCAGAGGCAGCAAATATATCATTACCTCCGTGATTGGCATAGGCATTAATATTATGGTATTACATGTTTTTTATTACCAATTACACTTGAATCATCTATTATCCAATTTAATCGGAATTTCCTGTGCAGTTTTATGGAACTATTCCATAAACAATTTATGGACATGGCCTTCTATTAACCATAAAAACATCCCTATTGTGGAAAAATGGTCCATAAATCAGAAATCAGACTTTTCCGGCCAAGATTAAGTCTACCCATATTGGTTACGAAAAATTAAATACTAATATACACATGCCCCCAGTAATACCGAGATAAGCAATAAAGTAAATTTGCTTCCCACGAAACCACACTCCATTACAAAGTAACTGAAATTAGCTCTTACTACCGCTATCACCAATTCTTTTTATTATCGCCGGTAAATTTCTATACTTACTTTTATCAAATTTCATCCTAATACAGCAAAGCAACACCAGCCCCAACCCAAGAATACTTATTAACCTGCCCCAATAATATACAGGAGCAGAACCTATTTGCAGATTAATTGAATGGACACCAGCTGGCAGATGCATGCGGACGAGATTCTCGAATTTATCCAGACCAACTCTTTCATTATCTATGCGAGCCTCCATTACGTCCAAAGCTGCAATTGGTATGATGGCGTCAACAGCCTGGTCGGTCTGGTATGACATTTGGTAGCCTTCATTGGTACTGCGGTAACTACTGAAAGGAATTATCTTTACCGATTCGATCTCCTGCGACAGTTGTATTATTTCCTGTAAAATCTGCCGAGCTGCCGGTTCTTTGGTAATAAAAGAATGGTAAGCCAGATTGGCTCCTAGAAACCATACTTTATTACCGTTATAATACTTGTAACCATACAAGGGCGCCTGGTTTCCCATATAGTTAAAGGATAGCTCGACTTCATCAAGCGGTTGTGGAATAACGCTTCTCCAGGAATCATTCTCGTGGGAAAAGGACCCCAAATAGGTATCACCGCTTGAAGACTGAATAGTAATCCCGCCTCTTAATTGTATAGGTTCGGCGTATACCCCCAGAAATTTTGGCTGTCGGGACATTATATCAACCGGGAAACCTGTCATGTCTACTATAACCTTACCACCAGATTTAACATACTGAAGTATTAGTTTTTCTGCTTGTTGCTGCTGATTCCATTGGGCACCGGCCAGTATAATTAATGGGTATTGCTTTAAATATTTTATATCGTACTCATCAATTTTATTGAAATAGCCTGTTTCAATAGAAGGAAACTGCAAGGCATAATGGTCGACATATTTACCAATAGCCAGACATTTTCGGTCAGTTGTTAGAAAATAGGGGGTCTGATCTTTTTTCCAATAGGAAACACCTTCAATGGTTCCCTGTTGCCTGAATCCCTCTTTATAAGCAATCTTTTTAAACTCCTCCCAATCCTTCAACATACTATCCCTTATCATTAAATCAGTAGCCCCCAGAAAGGTAAGTTGTCTGAAAAGAAAGGGATAATATCCGTTTTGCATAGCGGTATTCAATATCATAATATTCCTTGCGGTAGTGGCTCCCTGCCAGGCCCACCCAAACACCTGCTCCCGTTCTGATACTACCGACAACAAATAGGACGGCGATGAGCCTAATGAACTCAAATCTAAAGTTGCCACCTTCCAACCTGCATTTTCCTTTATCTCCCTGGTAGATTGAGCTATGCGATATGGTTCCACCCTGGTTTCCATCAAAACTTTCAGGGAATAAAAGCTGTCCAGGAAAAGCAAAACAGACATACTTAATACTAGTAACCCTATCCACTTCTTTTTCGATGGTCCCATGTTTTTAAGGTAATCAAAACTAACAGCAAAAGCAGCAGCTAACAGTGCCAGACTAGCAAAAGTAGAAAAACGTAAAGGCCACAGGATCTGGCTGAGCGGAAGTAGTTGATGCAACCAGGAAAAGGCCGGAAAGGTTAGCATAATCAAAAACAATCCAACGATAATTAGACTTTTGGCCCATGCCGTCTTCTTTTTCCATAAGGTTATAGAAATCAAGGTAACGACTAACACAGTAATTCCCCAATAAAACTCTTCTTTATTGGTAAATCGGAAAAATGGGTTAAACGAGATATTGGGTAATACGTATCTGACTCCTCCAGCAGCATTATTACCCATTGATGTAAGCCCCCCTTTTAAACTAGGGAGTAACCACCAGGCTGAACTTATTACGCCTAGAATAATGGTAACTATGCTGCGTATTAACCCGGTAAAACTGCACCCGCCAAAAAGCCACCACACGAAGCCAAACATTAACAAACAAATTATGTATACTGCTCCAATCATAGCGTGACATAAAATCACGATATGAATAATAATTAATGTAAGTAAAAACGGCCAAACTCTTTTTTGGTCCTTCACTGCTTCCATAAAGGTATATAAAAGAAAGGGTAAAAAAGCAGTTGCCAGAATACGAGGCAAATTCCCCTCAGATAGTGCTATTTGTACATTGTCAGGCCATATCAACCAGATAATCCCCAGCATAACTGCCGGCCATAAACCAATCCGGCGTGCTAGTAGCAAACAACCAATTCCACCAAGTAAGGCACAGAAAAATATGTAATAATTACCCGCCACAAAAATGTTTTTAGTAAAATGATTGATCAATGCTAAAAGGTAATAGGGTAAAGGAGCCCAGTACCTGAAAGGCTGGCAGCCATTATACCAGTCCGCCATAAATTGGGGGTAGTAATTCCCCTTTAATATTTCCTGGTATAAAAACTGGGCTTTGAACAAATGTCCCCAGGTATCTGAACCCCAGGGATAGACCTTATAAAGGGGGGCATTGAGCAAAGGCCAGTAAGCCCATATAGCTACTCCCGAAATAATTAATATGGCAAGGAGAATTTGCCATAGCGGGTAAGCAGAATGTTCCGCCTCATCTTCAACTGAGCTGTCTCCTGAATTTAACCGGGTTTTTATTGTCTCAATGACTCCTTCAGACAACCTGGAAAGAGAGGCGTTTCCTGATGCTACCATTTTCTCGCCATTAACTTCATCTATAACCTCCGAGGGCTGAGTATGCTCAGGAATTATATCATTGGTACTTACCAGTGCCTCGGATACCGGTTCGTCCCCGGATAAAATCCCTGTAATAATTTGATTAATGTCCTGCTCCAGATTGGATGGGGAAGGAGAGGACGAAAGTGAATCGTCATTATCTACACTAAACGCCACTTCTTTTAAAGTCTTTTCTATTACTGAAGCTGATACCGATTTATTATCCTGACTGGAAAAATACTGCGGCAACCGCTCCGTAATCTCGATGCCCTTGGTTGGGTTTTCCCACACGGAAAGCCTGACCAAATCAACATCAAGGTTTTCCAGGGCGTCATATAATGCATTAAAAAAATACACAGTGATGTTTTCGGTGAGGGGTTCGATGATATCAAAAGGGGAAATGTCATTGAGCACATTTCTTTGATAAGGTGCTAGCAGTTTATTCAGGAGCTTATCCAAATCCTCAAATTTAATAAAGGAATTATATTTAACCGGAACTCTAGCTTCAGCCTGTAACTGCCAGGAATGCCCATGGGGCTTACCCTTTTTATCAGCAAACACCATATAATGGCGGGCATTGAGAAAGGCTACTATTTTCATAGTGATATAGCTGGTTTGCTCTTCCGTCTTGCTGTTTTCTATATTTAAGTCATTATTTCTTTCTTTGCTTGAAAAATCATCACTCATATTTTTCCTTAATTAACAAAGAAACTACCTTGCTGATGTAATCCAGGTAACTTCTTGTTTCTCCATACAAAACATGATTCTCGCTACACGGCGTGGCAGGAAATCATTTCCTGCGCTATATCAGTCTTTTCTAGCCAGTGGGGAAATTAATTTCCCCGCTACAAATAATAGAATCAGGGGGTTTTGCAGCGGAACCACTATGCCATAATATTATCTCTTTGTGTCGTTATTAACAACATCTTATTGTTTCTGAAATTTTATGCTATTTTATGAGAATTTTTGTATTCCAAGCATTACAATTTGAACCGCTGGATTAACCTGTCAACCGACTGCATGTTATCTTCCAGTTCATCTGCTACGCGCATAAGTCCAGGGGTTAACTCGGCAATTTTGTCGGCATTATCAGCAATAGATTGGGAACCGTGAGAAGCCTCGACTACAATAGCCGAAGTAGCTTCAATAGAGGCATTAATTTCCCCCATGGCCCTTACCACCATGTTAATGCTTTCCTGAAATTTCAGGGTGAGGTTATGAAATATGCGGGAATCGTTAAAGTATTGTTCCCCTATTTTACCCATTATGCCATAATCACGAATGACGATATTGTTTATAAAGTCCAGCAATCCATTGGAATTATTAATCAGATTACTAATCGATGTCTGTAACTGGGCAGTTAGAATTTGAATATCATTTACCGTCTGAGCCGAGTCTTCAGCTAATTTTCGCACCTCATTAGCTACTACGGCAAAACCCTTGCCATGTTCTCCGGCCCGAGCCGCCTCTATAGCGGCATTTAAAGCCAACAGGTTGGTTTGCTCTGCAATTCCGGATATTTTTTGAGCCAGGTGCCCAATCTGCTCCGCTACCCTGGCCTCTTCAATGGCTTTAACGATATCAGCCCGGATTTTCTCATATAAACCAGTGGTGTTTCCTATAGAGACCTGTGCTTTTTGTTGTACATCCAAAGCTCTTTCTTCTATTTCCAGTCCCTGTAATCTCCCTTCTTCCGATTGCCGGGCAAGTTCATGCACCATTGAATTAATCTCCTGGCCGGAGGCATTTATCTGTTCAATAGCAGCCGATATTTCCACGGTTCCAGCAGCAATTTCCCGAGTGGCAACCGACGCCTGGATGGTATTTTCATCTATTTCCTTACTACTTATAGTTAGTTGTTGGCCCAGTCTCTGTACCTGGATAAATCGTTCTTTAATATCAGCCAGAATATGACTGGTAGTTTTTACAGTAAAATCGAGGCTCCGGGCTATTTGACCTATTTCATCTTTTCCCTGATTATCAAATTCAGTTCCCAGATTGCCCTGGGATACTTCTTTTAATGAAACCAAAAGGCTTTCAATATCCCGGGCGAAGGCACGGGATATACCATACATGAAAAGAAAACCTAACAGCAGCATTAGACCAGATATTAAGATTGATTGCAGTTGAATATCCCGGGTTATGTTTTGCAAGCGAGTTTTTTCAACGCCCACAAACCACATGCCGATTATTTGGCCCTCAACATTACGGATGGGAGTATAAAGGGTTTCATAACTAACACCTACTACCTCGGCTTCACCACTATATGTACTCCCCTGTCTCAAAACGTTCTCTTCTACCTCAGGGGCACACTCGGTATTGATCGCCCGTTTACCCTCTTTGATTACATTGGTAGCCACTCTGGTATTACCCAGGAATATTGTTGCCACAGAACCAGTCTTCTCCCTGATCTCGTCAACTACAGCAGTGTCTCCGTTAATCAGGTGACCACCTTTATACAACTTGCCATCTTTGTCCTCCCAGTCTCCGGGATAGCATCGATCAAGAAAAGAATAGCCCAAATGGGAATCCCCTTTGAGTTTTTCCATGAAATCCTCCCGAGCCAGGTTGTTTATCGTATTTATTGTAAAAAAGAATGATGTAATACCGAATGCCAGCAGTATTATAGTAGTAATAAGCAGGAGTTTATTCCTAATGGAAAACTGCATGATTAGACCCTCCTCAATACAATATATATCTCTAGTTCATTAGCTTACCATAAATGTAATTTTATACAAAGTCCTGATTATACCAAGATTTTGAATAAATTTGTGCCCTGTAAAATTTGCCAGGATTATATTTATAGGGCATACTATTAATATTTCCGGTACTATAGTTTGACGCCGCCTCCTATAATTCTATGGGCTTAAACACTTATTAATACCCAAATTACCCGGCAAGAGGAGATAATAAAATGGATAGTGTTTCAATAAATATCACCCTCAGTATACTTAAGATTTTGGCTGCCCTTGGCCTGGTTTTCCTTAACGCCCTTTTCGTAGCCGCCGAGTTTGCATTTGTCAGGGTTCGCCCCACTCGCCTTACCCAGCTTGTGGCAGAGGGTAAGCATAAAGCGGAGGCGGCTAAGCAGTGTGTCAACCACCTGGACGCCTATCTTTCAGTCAGCCAGCTGGGCATCACCCTGTCCAGTTTAGGTCTGGGTTGGCTGGGAGAACCGGCGGTGGCTTCATTACTAAAACCTTTATTGACCAGATGGGGACTGGGTTCACCAACTCTGGTTACATCTATTTCCTTTATAGTTGCCTTCTCCGTAATTACCTTTGTACATGTTGTTTTTGGTGAACTGGCGCCCAAATCTCTGGCTATTCAAAAGGCCGAAAACATTGCCCTCGGGCTGGCCCGGCCTATGCAGTTTTTTTACCGTCTATTCTATCCCGCGGTGATGCTTCTTAACGGTACTGCCAACTGGTTTATTATGCGGTTGGGATTCGAGCCCCCCAGTGATAGTGCGGTAGCTCACAGCGAAGAGGAACTGCGCATCCTTATTGGCGAAAGTTATAAGAGCGGGCAAATAAATGCCACCGAGCAAGAGCTATTGGAAAATGTTTTTCGTTTTGAAGAAAAGGTGGCTGAAGAAATAATGGTTCCCCGACCAGATGTGGTTTTTCTGGATATGGAACTGGAACTGGAAAGCAATATGGAGATAGCACGCAAGTCCGGGCATACTCGTTTCCCTTTGATTGATGGCAATCCGGATGAAGTTATCGGCGTGATAAATGTTAAAGACTTGATGTACCTTAATGATAGGATAGAAAACCTAAGTGAGATTAAGCGAGAGGCAGTGTTTATACCAGAAAGTATGCCTCTGGATAAATTGCTGGCCGAGTTTAAAAAACGCAGGGAGCATCTAGTCATAGTAATAGATGAATATGGAGGTACCGCAGGTATTGTAAGCCTGGAGGACGTACTGGAGGAATTGGTGGGTGATATCCAGGATGAATATGACCACGAAGAACCCGAATTTACAGTGGCGCAAGATGGTA
>CAZAZH010000058.1:3347-11895 GCA_964489585.1 uncultured Syntrophomonas sp. | reverse complement strand
GGGAAGCGAAACTTTCGTAGTTTTTACGATTGGCATACCCGCCAGGAAGATACCATTTTCATCTCTATCTTAAAAGCAGACCGGCATGATAGTAAAAGCTCTACCCAGTATTACAGTTTGGATGATCAAGGCCTGGAACTGGTATTTGCTACCCGTGAATATTATAGCGAGTTTCAGGTCTCAATAAATCAGTTATTGTTGCGCAAGCAGTTGGAAAGAGGGCAGTTCTGGGGAGCATTGCGCCAGATAGATGAAATGCGGGTGGCGGTTGAGACTCTGGAAGAAAGGATATTGCGTATTCGCCATGAAGTGCAGCGCAATATTGTATCTGAGAGTACATATCAGCGTTATCGGGATATAATAGAAGAAATTAACCTGCGGCTTAGCCGTGAAGATAAGGAATTTGAAGAACTGCAGGTTTTTGTCGGTGAGACCAGGGAGCGTTTAAGCTATGAACGAAAGACCCCCAAAGATCAGCAGACCTACGAACTTATTGTAAAAATTGATGCCGAGTTATTTAACGTTCATAATCAGCACGGGAATTTATTAAGGGAGAGTATCGAACTGAAGACTACCGCCTTGCAGGCCGCCCAGGAGTCTTTATACTTTGCCGGTATTGATTCATTTAATTTTCAAAAAGAAATTACCGAGCAGCTGCTGGCTACCCCCTTGCCCCTTACTGCCGCCCGCACCCTGGTGGAACCCTTTCTATTTTTGGAGCACAGGGAACAGTGGTCGCCGTTGACTGTATTCGCCCGGCAGAGGGTGGAGCGGCGTAAGGAAACTGCAGAAACCGAGGGATTCCTGCAGGCTCAGGATGAAGAACTGCAGGCCCAGGAAAGAGCCGTCCGGCGTAAGAATTACCAGCGGGTTATGGAGTTGGTTATACAAGCTCTGGGAGAAGGGGAGGAAATATATTTGCAGGAAGTGGTTAATTACTGCTATGAGCATGGGCAGGAACATCTGCTTGAGCAGCGCTTCTTTTATGATTTCTGGATACTGTTGCATCAGCGTTCACCAATTAATTTAGATGGAGACCTGGAGAGTGTACAGGAAAGTACTCTGGGGGAAGCTGTGGCCCTTCTGGATGGGAAAGTTAGGAATTTGAACGTAGTGGAGCAGGGTGAAGTTTTGCAAGTTACCGCACGTTACAGTATCCGTAACATGCAATTAAGATTGGAGAGGGAAGAAAATGCTCTATGATGAACGGCAGGTTATGGAAGCCTTTCGGCTTTATGCCAGGCTTGCGCTTAAGGGCTATGGCGACAAGGAAACACTGAGGCTTTACCTGGCCGATGACGTGGTGCGGGGATTAGTGGAGGAATTTGCTCAGGAAGTTGAATGTACGGTAATTCTTGCCGGAGACCAGCTTTATCTTATTCCCCTGGCTTTAAGCTCACCTTTTCATGTATCCAACCAGAGCTTGAAAGAGCAGTATTTACCGGCGTACGCTGTGAATGCCGATATTTATCTGATGTATGTAGCCATTATCATACTGTTTGGGGAATTCTACGACAGCTACCAGACCATGGAACCTACCCGGGATTTTCTGGCCCTGGATCATTGGTTGACCAGATTAAATGAGCGTTTGCTGGCCTTAAAGGAAATCGACCCGGAAGCGCTGGAGAAAATGGAATCCGAGTTGGAATACAACTGGCAGCAGGTGATTGATAAGTGGGATGCCTTGGATGATTTAAAGGAGAAGGTCAAAGCCCAGGACGCCCGCACCCGCAGCCGTTTGGGGTTTTTGAACACAGTTAAAAAATTTCTGGAGGCCCAGGATTTAATCAGGGACATCGGTGCAGACGAGCTGACGCTGACTGAGAAAGCACGAACCATTATCCAGCGCTATTATATGGAAGTGGAACATAACCGCAGTATACTGGAGTTTATCTACCGGAGTAGCCCGGATAAGGAGAGAGAGTAATGCCGGCAATATCTCGTATTCGTTTTACCAATTTGGTCTTTGAAAATGGGGCTAAACGTTATAATGATGTGATTTTTCAATTTGATAGCTATAACGGGGTTATCCTGCTGGAAAACGGAGGGGGCAAAACCGTACTGGTTCAGGCGGTGCTGCAGACCGTTTTACCTCATACCCTGTTGGGGGAGCGTAAAGCTAAAGATACCTTTGCTCTGGAGAATAATCCTGCTCATCTGGCGGTTGAATGGCTTATCAGCGATCGGCCCAGACGATATGCCCTGACCGCAGTGACCCTGTTCCATAGCAAACAAGGTATGGACTCTTATAAATATGTGTACGAATATGAGCCCGGTGATGAACATTCTTTAGAGGGGCTACCTTTTGTGCGCGAGGTACCGAATGGCCCGAGCCGGCCTTCCAGCAAAGAAGAAATGGCAGATTACTACCAGTATATGAGCCGCAACCATTTGAATGCGCATTACTTTACCATCAATCGGGAGTACCAGAGTTATCTTGAAGACAACTTTAAAATAATTAACTCGGAATGGAAAAGTGTAGCCCGGATTAATGCTGCCGAAGGGGCGGTGGAAGGTTTTTTTGCCGGATGCAGTACTACCACTCAGCTGGTTAACCAACTCTTGATTCCCACGGTGGAAGAGGCTCTAGCTGGTGGCGGAACCAAAGATTTCGTAGAGACCTTTGAAAGGCAGCGTGAGCATTTTAAAAAACATCGTCAATTACGGGATAAAATCGAAGAGAGTCAACAGGTCGATATGAAAATCAACAGCTATGTTAATCGTTATGCGTTTTATGATGAAGCCCGGCAGGCATTGCTCAAGGTAAAAGGGGAGGCCCGGTCGCTATATCAGTTGGCAACCCAACAGCAGGAGCAGGTCGCGCAAAGGCTGGAAGAACACCAGCAGGCGACTAGTCGCTTGCAGGAACAACGGCAAGAGTGGGAAAGAAAGCAGGCTTCCTACCAGTTGGCTGACCGTCGACAGGAATTAGATTATACCGGTCAAATCTATGAAGAGCGGCGTAAAGAATATGAAGAGCAGCACGAGGAATACGAGCAAAAAAACAGCCGCCTGCAGAATCTGGAGATTTCCCAGTTGAAGGCGCGGATTCGTAGCAGTGAGGAAGAAATTAAATACTATACCGAGCAGATAAGGAATTTGGCAGCTGATCCTGATGTTAGAAACCTGGAAGAAAAAATTAAAAACAATGCCGGGTATCTGCGGTACTGTTATTTGCAGGAAGAAAAGATACTGGGTGGTAAAAAGCAGGAGAGTCAGACTGAACTGGATAAAGTAAACCGGGAACTACGGGAACTAGAAAGAAATCACGAGGAACAGCAGAACCATTATTATAAACTGCGGGAGCAAAAGGGACAGGCTGAGCAGCAGCGCATTCAAGCGGAAAATGATATGCAAAGCATTGCCAGTCAGATTCTGGCCAACCCTGTCCAAGAAGAGGTCTTGAAGGAAAAACCGAAATGGGAACAGCGAGTGGCCGAGTTGGAGCGCAATCGTCTGGAAAATCAGGGTCTGGTTCGAAGATTGCAAGAGGAGAAACGGCAACTGCTGGAAGAACTGGCGCAACTACGTCCGCAATTACAAACTTGTGCCCGCCAGGAACAGAGCCTGAAGGATCTTAATGATCGTATCCAAGAAGAGCAGGAAAGCCTTTTACTACGCATGAAAGAATTGCAAACCGAACTTTATTCCGTTCATTCCTTGTATACCCAGCAGAGCACTGTAATAAATCAATTTGAAGATTCGGTAGAAAATCTCCGTTTACAAAAGGAAAGGGCCATATTACAGGAAAGCCAGGTTCTGGCCCTGCACACATTTTATGAGTCCAGCAGTTATTATGGGGCTGACCCGCTGGTTGAGGGCTGGATTGATGATTGGCGAGAGCAGTTTACTTACCTGGAGGCGGGAGCAGTTTATGTTGAAAAAGCAGCCCAACAACTGGGACATTCGGTCAGCGAATATTTCGCGGTTTACCCCTTTTGGGCAATTAGTTTGGTATGTAAAACCTCTGAAGCTGATAATCTCCTGGCCCGCCTGCGGCGGCAGGCAATGGTGCTGACCCATCCGGTTTTTATCCTTACCCAGGAGGAGGCCCGCAGCATACTGGATAGTCTGATTGAACCGTCCCACGAAGCCCCAGAGGTGGGGAGGCGGGTATTTCCGGCTAACTGGGAAGTGAATCTGTCTTTACCAGCCTTTCAAAACTGGAAACAGGAATTGGAGAAGAAAGCGCATGATGCCAGTTCTGAACGTTGGCACCGGGAAGCCCGGCTTCAGGAAATGGAAGAATTCAGGAAACAGCTGCTGCAGTTTTGGGAGAAGTACCCTTATGAAGAAGCTTGTCAAGTGCAGCAGTCCTGGCAGGAACTCCGGGAACAAGTGGTGGAACTGGATCAGGGCATACGCAACCGGGAAGAGCGTTTAGAGGAGATAGACACCCGACTGGATAGCCTGATCAAAAAGAACAACGAGATAAGTGAGGAACATACCCATTTAAGCAACCGGATTATGAAGGCGCAGGATTATATCCGCAAAGTTAGCGAGCGCGATAAAGCGGAATTGGATTTACGACAATGTCAGGAGCTCATGCTGACCCGAGAACAGGAAATGGAGCGGATAAAACGGCAAAAGGAGCGCGGGGACAGAAGACAGCAGGAATTAAAGGAGGATTTGTTGCTAATTCAACAGGAATTCCGCTATCTACTGGATCAGCCACTATACCAGGAAGTTAAGGCGGCTATCCCCCGGGAAAGCAAGCAGAATCGTGCCCTCTTGGAAACTGAACGCCGGGATTTGGTGGATGCCCTGCATCAGAAGCAAAAAGGCAGGCAGCACCTGGAAGACCGCCTGAATCAGGCCCGAATTGCCAAAAAAGATAGTGAAAAAGATCTGGAACGGAAGCGTCGCCAATGTGATACCGAAATAGATGAAGACTTTATATTTCCTCCTGGTGGCGATGAAGAAATTAATGTAATTATTCAGCAGACGAAAGCCCTTAAGCAGCTCTTAAAAAGACTTGAACCTGGGCTTAAGCAAGCGGAAACGGACTATGCCATTGCTAAGGACCGTTTTAACCAACAGGAAGCCGATTTTTATAAAAAATTTACCCAGGCCGTAGTTTTTAGCCAATCGCTTATTGTGGTTAAGGATGAGCTGGAGCAGGAGCACCAGGACATTCAAAGCAAGCAGAACTATTTGGATGAGCAAGCCATTATTTTAAAAGCAGAAGAAGATATGTTTAAGCAAGCCCTGGTTGAGTTGGAACGCTATCATGAACGTTATGAATATCTGCAGGATAACATTGTTTATGTGGATTTGCCCTCCCCGGTGGTACAGGACTTTAGCTACCAACCTGTGCCTATAATTAAACGTTATATAAAAGAATTGGAAGATAAACAGGCCCACCTCAATCAGGTTGGGGAAGGGTTGGAACAGGAGAAAAGCCGCCTGGAGCAATTCTGTCAGGAGGAATTGCAGGATATTAAGCTGCGCCGGATGGTTGTGAACGGACTAAAATATCTGGATAATTATCAGGAAGTAGGGGAATGGAAAAACCGTTTGAGCAGCCGCATTGCCCTGGCTATCCGCCATGCCGAAGATGATATGCGGGAACATGATCGTCAGTTGCAGCAGTTTATTAATCACATACACAGCTATTTGCTGACTATGGCGGGTGAGCTGCGGGCTATTCCCCGTAAGACCAGGGTCAAGGTAGAAGATAGTTGGAAGGAAATATTCCAATTTGATGTTCCGCAATGGGAGGAAAAGGAAGGTAAGAGTGAATTGCGTAAGCACATTGATTGGATGCTCAATGAAATTGAGAGTGACCGCTACCGGGATGAAAACGGAAAAGAGAACTATGCCCTCATGCAAAAAGATATAGAAAAATGGCTACAAGCCCCGCAGCTACTCAGCAATGTCATGCAGGGAAAGAATATCAAGGTTAAATGCCGCAAGGTTACGGCTGACGGTAAGGTCAGCAGTTATCCCAGTGCCTGGGAGAGTTCCAACCAGTGGTCGGGAGGAGAAAAATGGAGCAAGAACATGGCTTTATTCCTGGGTATCCAAAACTATCTGGCGGAAAAGCGGCAGGCTATAAACCCCAGGATGAAGCGCAGCCGCACCGTTATTCTGGATAATCCCTTCGGCAAGGCTTCCAGTGAGCATATTCTGGATCCGGTATTCTTTATCGCAGAACAGCTGGGCTTTCAGATCATTGCCCTGACTGCTCTGGCTGAGGGTAAATTTATCAGTGATTACTTCCCCATAGTATATAGCTGCCGCCTACGCCCCAGCACCAATCCGGACAAATACCTGATCGCCGCCGACAAAGAAATACGCCATGCTTATTTTCAGGACCATGATCCGGAAGCATTGCGAAGGTTGGGGGAACAGAAACAGATGGAGCTGTTTTAGGGTTTCCCCTGGGGTTTTTGCAGTGGAATATTTGACTAAAAATTATTGTTATTGAAGCCAGGCGAGAAATACCCCGTTATGTCAGGTGTCTTGACCTGGCTGGGATTAAATAGTGTTATTTTAAGGTATCATCCCATATCCCGTAATGCGAGCTACTCCCAATCTTGGATTCTCCATATATTTCAGCATTTTCAATGTCAGTTAAATCTGTCAATAATTTACCATTCACATAGAAAAATAACCCTACTTTTCCCATGCGCAAACCTCCGTAAGCTCTATTAATATGAGTTAATATTTTAAATATTTATCGGTAAAGTCAATTTGATAATAAGTTAGTAAATCTCCAGTTAGTTTACAACTCAATTGCGCAACAATATCTTCCCAGGTAATCGGAATAAAGTGGCTTTCCCAACCTTTCTCTATAATATTATTTTTGGCGAGCATTACTCCCTTACTAATGCCGCTATTTTCTTCCGGATATATGAATATCACATAGCTATCTTTATTAATATGTAAAAGATTTCGCAAGAGTTGATAATTATTATAGAATTCCGCTTCTGTCTTATAATCTTTATTAATAGCGGGGTTATTAGCAAGCAAAGGTTTATAAAGGTCTTTATATTTCTTTGCATATTTATCGGGGTCTTTTGATTTTAACGCACCATTTAGATCAGCTTTCCCAAAATTGTTTTCAGTGTATTTTATTTCGAAATATATATTTGTTCCGGAATCCAACTTTATATAAAAATCAAAATTTGTTTGGTTACCTTGTGAGTATTTGTCTAAATCGGATTTCTTTTCAAAAAGAATATTTTCACGTTCAGGATCATAATTGATTTGACCTGTAATTCCCAATATACCAAGTATTAAATCTAATCTTTTTTCCTTAATTAATGGATAGAAGAAATTAATGCACATAGCCTGGGATGAATTCAAATGATGGAAATCAGGATGATAGGAAATCTTTTGATATGAGGAATTGTAAAATTCCTGTTTGTATGTTTTCAAAATATTCATTTGCTTATCAAGATCCGGAAGAATATGCTGATACCGCCTGTTGTTTCTTCTATAAATGCCATTTTCGTTGATGTTTAATGTGTTATTCTTATAATTGGCCAGATGGCCTTTAACCCTATCTTGAAACGTACTCACTAGTCCTCCCCCGCCCCATCATATTAATGTTATTTTTTCCCTTGGATTTGAGAAATAGGTGGCTGTTGAAACCAAAAACATTTTATTCATAGAAACCGTTACACTCTTTTGCTCTTGGTAATTCAACCCGTATTTAAATACCATTCCCCAAAAAGCCCCTATACTTTTCTTTACGAAGGTTTCCAACTCTGCATTTTCATGTCCTGTTAAAACTACGAAATCATTCTCAAAATAGGTTAAAAAAGTTTTTACCGGCGGAATGCAAAAAATATCGTTACAAAAAATAAGGTTCGATAATAATTCTTTGTCAGAAATGGCTTCAATACATTTATTCCAGTACTTTGAATAATAAGCATTTTGCTGAAATTCTTTAAAATGGGTATATTTCATTGAAAAATCGCTTGTCACTTTGCTAACTAATGATTCAATACTAATATCCAATTTCTTTGCCCCTCCTTTTCACACATAACATAATCACATATGTATACATAACATATTAAAATACTACATGTCAATAGAATATTAATGCGTGACTCCATAATGTCACATAAGAGTAATATAATAATTTTAGCTAGCAGGTAGTATGCCAATTGTTGCTTAACTAAAGAATGCAATTACTATTACAATAGGCAATGCATTGTCCAGCAGCAGGGATTATCAGTGGCATTATCGAAGTATACAAATAATGGATATAATGTATGATGTCAAAAACAGATGGCATCGATTGAAAGTGTTTTCGGGACAAGGAGGACTAAAAATGCTGTACTTTGGGAAATTCAGCTCCAAATACCCGGAGCAGATAGAAGGAAGGTTCTATGCGGCAGGGCCAGAAGGTGCAGATTGGTATGGGGGAATAAAGCCCGGTGATTATATATTCCCAATTTACCAAGGAAAAGTTGATCGACTTTGGCGCGTGATTGGATACACCAACCGTCCCAACAAAATAAATAAAGATAATCCTGGAGCGGTGGAATTTGAACAGATTAAAGTGTTTAGTCCGGTAAGATTATCCGATGAATTT
>CAZAZH010000058.1:0-3247 GCA_964489585.1 uncultured Syntrophomonas sp. | reverse complement strand
ATTGATATATGGACTGGAAATCAATTCATTGAGTATAGTATTCTATGGAAATTATATTTGGAAAAAAACATAAAAAAAGAAAGGTATTCTCTGGATCAGCTGTTTGAGTATGCCCGGAAAGACCAGGCTGTTTTCAAACAAAAATATCTAGAGTCAGTAATAAAGGATTTAGAAGAATCAGGTGTTTTTAAAGTCTCGAATCCGATTGCTTTATATGACAATATTCTAGTAGGGCGTAAAAAGACTCCCGTGAAAATAGAACCGCCCAAAAATGACGATTTATCAGACTATGAGAAACATGCTCGCTTGCTTAACTTCAACCCCAATTTAATTCTTTATGGCCCGCCGGGTACAGGTAAAACCTATGCTGCTATGCGTATAGTTGAATCTTATGAACAACTACGAAATAAAGGGGTATTTGTACCGTTTGAGGCCGTAGTTGCTCAAAAGAGAGCGGAATTCGTAACCTTTCACCAGGCATACTCATACGAAGAATTTGTAGAAGGTATTCGCCCGGTCCTGGCTGACGAGGAGCAAGAGGAAGGAAGCCAGGACTTAAAATACAAGATTGAAAATGGAATCCTTAAACGTATGGCTAATGCGGCCTCGATTCAGCTTATGAAAAAGAACCAGGTATTGGGTACGGAGAACATTAGTGAAACCAGTAAGATATGGAAGATATCGCTTGGTGCTCGTTACAAGGAAGAAGATATATACCTTAGGTGTTGGCAAGACGAAATAATTGCCATTGGTTGGTTTCATGACCAGTCGCTAGAGGGTAAGACCTATGAAGATATATATAATGCTCTACTAGCCGAACAAAAGAAAAAAAGTGGGGACGGGAATTTACCTAAACCCACTAATGATGCTAGCACCATTAACTATATGGTTAATGAGATCAACCCGGGTGATATCGTACTGGTCTATGACAGTCCCAAAACCATTAGGGATATAGTATTAGTTACCGGAGACTATTATTATCAGAAAGATGGTATGATATTTTCACACCGCAGGAAAGTAAAATGGTTAAAGCATTTTGATGAACCGAAAGATATTCTTCTAATTAATGGTGGGACGGGTCTAACTCTTAAGACCATTTACCAGCTTACCAAGCTAACTATGGCTGATATCAGACAGCTTTTAATAGAGGATGATGAAGAGGAGCAACGTGCAGCCGAAGAAGGAGTGGCCCCTTTTTATTTGATCATTGATGAAATAAACCGGGGTAATGTGGCCAAGATTTTCGGGGAACTAATAACCCTGATAGAAAAGGACAAAAGGGATAAAATTCCTTGTACGCTGCCTTATTCAAAAAAGCCCTTCACCCTGCCGGATAATCTTTATATCATTGGGACCATGAATACCGCTGACCGGTCTATTGCAGTACTCGATACAGCTCTGCGGCGCAGATTCGCATTTGTGGAACTGGAACCTGATTTAAGGGTTTTTGATAATCCTTCATTAATAGCCAGTGCTAAAGTCAATGATAAAATTGACCTTGCCCGCCTTCTTGATGCCTTGAATAAAGCGATTAACGAGCAACTGGACCGGGATCACAGAATCGGCCATTCCTATTTCATGGACATTGTTAATTTAACTGATCTCTATAATGTATGGTATTACAAAATTATTCCACTTCTATTGGATTATTTTTATAACGACATAGCTACTCTTAAAAACATTATCGGAGCAGAGTTTTTTACCAGCCAGGGTAGTGTAAATTATCTGGACCTTGTGGCAGCGGACGGTGCTGTCTCGGCTTTTGAAAGAGCATTGTTAGCTATTATCAAGTAGGTGGTAGGATGAGTAGTAGATTAATAACAGTTTACGAAGACAGGACAACTCGACTGGAATTAAGTGATAAGGAAAAACAAAACATAATTGCTTTAAAGGAATTATGGGGTTCTCAGAATTTAATTCTTCAGGCTGATGGCAGTCTCCTTTTGAAGCATTATGTTGGCTTTATCTGTCGTAATGGTACTCGCTTACAAATTCTGCCCAAGGTTTTTGCTAGCGGACCGGTTGAAAAGTCAGGCGAAGAATTTGAGAAAGGTAAAGCCATCAATTTATTACTTCGCTTGTTGAGTTATTCTGGTTTTCTTAATATTAAGGAAATTCCAGATCCGATTTCGGTAGAAACATATCAGAATGATTTGCTAGAGATATTTATCAGCATCTTTATTAATCAATTTAATAAGCTATTTCACCGTGAAATCCATCGTTCCTATCAGCCCTATGAAGAAAACATGCAGTTTATCAAAGGCAGAATTCTCTTTTCCCAAACTATAAAGGAAAATGCTTTTCGCAAACATCTGCATTATGTAGGTTACGAAGAATTTACCATTAATAATCCACTCAACCGGATTATAAAAACAACGATGCTGCGATTAATCAGTCAAACCCAGGTTGCCCGCAATAAAAAAGCATTAAAATTGGCCCTGATTCATCTGGAAGAGGTAGAACCAATTAATCTATATCCGGGAATTTTTAATGAAGTAAAATTTAATCGTTTAAATCAGAATTATCGACCACTGTTTAACATGGCAACGATGTTCTACTATAACCATCAGCCCGGGCAAAGCGAAGGCGATGAATTTACATTTACTTTTCTGGTGCCATTAAATCAGCTATTTGAACATTATGCCTATAAACTTCTTGATAATAGTAAGATTTCAGGGCCTGGTTTCTATCAAGTTAACCATCATAAGCCGCAAAAATATCTGGCCAGTCGCAACGGTAAGAGCATATTCCAGTTAGAACCTGATATAACCTTAACTAAAGACAAGAAAGTTGTAGCAATACTGGATGCCAAATATAAGAATCCTTTCATAGAAGCTGATGTACGCGTTCTACAGAGTGATATTTATCAAATGTTAGCTTATGCAGTTGCTTATCACTGTTTCTCTATTTACCTGGTTTATCCGTTTTTTAGTGGTAATGAGATAACGGATACCGAACTGGCAAATTATAATATAACTACTCCTGCTGGAAATGTTTCCTTAAAAGTCATTCAGTTGGATATTATTGATGATGAACCCGAAAAGATTCAGGTGCAATTGGAAAACACCTTAAAGGATGATATGTTTGCGCAAGAAGGCAAGACCATGGAATATGTTTACCCCACTCTTTTTGGACAAAACACTATTACGTCCCCTGATTTACCGGATTGATATATTTTGAGAGTTGGAATAATGTCAAAAATGGAGGGTCTATAAATGAAGAGGGATAAAGAGCATTTTCGAGGATG
>CAZAZH010000057.1:0-11949 GCA_964489585.1 uncultured Syntrophomonas sp. | reverse complement strand
GTTCTACATTTAAAGAAAGAGGGATAAAGTTTATTGATGAGAAACAGCTCTATGAGCTGTAGAAAAATCGGGGTGCCTTATTTAAGGCACCCCAGATATTAGTAATTTACGGTTTTTATCCTTCATATTAATTACAATCATTATTAATTAGTTGTTCCAATTCGTCATGTCTTATCCGTAATAACACTTCTTCAAATATATTCACTTTAGTATTCCCAATAACAGTTGCAGCTTAATCGTAACAATTTTCGCAAAATTGAAACAAAAAGGAGGTGAAACCATGAAAAAGGTTATTGGCCTTGGTCTCCTTGTAGCAATATTTTTTACCATATTTGTTCTTCTGCAAGATTACCTGGGGGCCAGTGCATTCTATATGGCAGCAATAGCAATGGCCATGTTTACAGTACTGGGACCCTTTGGAGATTATCTAAAAACGGCTATTGCTATGTTGATAGGGGTAGTTGTGGCACTGGCTGGTATGATAGTTCTGGCAACTCAAATGCCCTTGCCACCAGATAATCTGCTCTTTGTTGCTCTCGTTTCGGGTGTGTCGCTTTTCCTGCTGGTATTAATATCTACGGCAGGTATGCGAATAGATGCCATGTTCCTTGGGTGGGCAGCTTATTTTGCTGCAGTATTTGGCACTTATACTACCGACACTCCGGCTATGGCAACCCTGGCGTTGCCAGCTGCCGTAGGAGTAATCGTATCTTTGTTACTAGGACTATTTATGTCACTTCTAGTAATGAAGATTGCTATGGCAGTAAATCAGTAAGTAGGGGAAAGGGGGGATAAGATTTGTTGAAACGCAGTAGGTTTAGAAATTTTATAATTCTCTTGACGGTTATGATGCTGGTTTTAGCACCAGTAGCCGGAGTCTATGGAGAGAACGGTAGTTCAGGAATCATCCAGGACAACGAACTGGTCATTACCCAATTGGGAGACAATGGGCAAATAGAGAGTATACAGGTGCTAAATAATCTGCATATTGCCGGCGGGGGCGTTTCAACCATAGAAGATGGTAAAAACTATGGTGTGACCTCGGTACGTAACTTATACAGTACGCAGAAAATTGGGCAAAAGGATAACAGCTTGAGCGTAAAAACTTCTGGTACTTCGGAAGATTTATACTATCTGGCCAGTATTGATAAGAAAGAAATACCGAGGATACAAATGCCGGTCAGCGTTCAAGTTGACTATTATCTGGATGGCCAAAAAGTTAAGCCATCAAACATCTATGGAAAAAGTGGTCACTTGAAGATTGTGTGTAATCTGGAGAACATTACTGGTGTAGAAAAGGAGCTGGAATACCAGGATTCCAAGGGGAATCTGGCTAAAACAAAAGCTACTGTTTTTACGCCCTATGTTGTTTCTCTGTCAGGTTGGGAATTTGATAACCGTAAATTCTCCAACATTAAGGCTCCCGGGGTAGCCGGGGTATCGCCTGAAGGAGTCATGGTTAATGTGCAGGGGATTACTCAGGTAACCTGGAGCGTTCCTCTGGTACCGCCCAAGTATCCTGCCAAGCAGTACACAGTCCTGGAAGCGGACGGGAAGAATATGGAACTACCCAGTTTTAAGATTGCAGTTATCCCTATAGTACCCACAACTGCTGAGGTCGACAATATACCAACCATCCATGATAGTTTCCTTAAACTCTATGATGGCTTTGACCAGATTCAGAACGGCATCGGGGCCCGTGAAAAAGATGCTACCCTGCTGTTTGGGCTGGGTGCTGTTAAAGATGGAATGGGGAAGGTGAGTGGTGGTTTAGGAACCCTGATTGATAAAATGAAGATGATCAGGTTCGGTATAGCCAATCCCGCTTTTAATGCTGCTACCTATAATGCTGAAAAAGGGGCAGATGCCAATGGTAATACGCCAGGGCTAAGAGATGCGGTAGGTTTATTAAAAGCCGGTGTAGAGGGGCGGGCCCTCCCCGCTTATAAACTTCAGGCAATGATACTTGGTTCGTTGCGTGATAGCATTGGTAAGACGCCAGATGCAGTTGAGGAACCCAACGAAAATACCAGTATTATGAATGATGTTGCTTACCTGAAGAGCCAGGTTCCCGCACCACAGCAAAAAATTATCAGTGACAACATTGAACCCAAACTTAATCGCCTGGCTAGTAACATTAGTGCATTTAGCAACGGTGGAAACATAGTTTCATCATCGGGATCTATGGCATTTCCAGCCAGCGTAAAGGCACTGGAAGAAGGTAGCACTCAAACCCTGGAGGCACTGAAGAAAATCGATGGCGGCCTGGCTATGATGGAATTAGGTATGGGCGCAGTGGATAAGAATGGCAAACCGGTTAAATTTATGATGAATGGTCAACCTGGTTCTATTCTCTATGCTCTAGCCTATATGCAGGAAGCCATAGATGGACAGTTGGTACCAGGAATAACCCAGTTGCAAGAAGGAGCAGGAAAAATTAGTACTGGAGCCGGTACCGCCAAGGAGGCTATCAGTGGCGGATTGGAAACTTTTGAGTCAGTTCCCGCGATAGTTTCGGCCCTGGAGGAAAATGCCAGTCAGGCTGATACATTCCTGGGTAAACCAGCTGGAGCAACTGGAACAGTAGCTTATGTCTTCCAGACTCCAGAAGTTAGCAAAGAAGCACAGGCTATGAAGTATGGACTAGGCGTAGTTGCCGTGGTATTAATCCTGTTAATAGCGATTGGAAGACCGCCCAAACAGGCATTTGAAGCCCCGGTAGAACATGCATAAAAAAGATTGGAGGAATTATAACATGAAGAAGAAATGGATATTAATGTTAGCCGTAATAATGTTGTTTGCGTTTACTGCCGGTGTAGTAGCAGCACCTGCTGTGCAGGAGATTACTGTCGATTTGGCCAACGATATTAAGATTACGCTGAACGGAGCTGACTGGACGGCGAAAGATACCGATGGTTCTACTATGGCCCCTATTATCTACAAAGGACGCACCTATTTACCTTTAAGGGCTGTTGGAGAAGCTCTAGGAGTTAAAGTTGATTGGAAACAAGATACCCGTACCGTTATTCTGGGCGAAGCTGCAGTAAAACCTGAACCTAAGAAAGAAGAACCCAAAAAAGAAGAACCCAAGAAAGAAGAACCCAAAAAAGAAGAACCCAAACCGACTGCTGAACTGGCTATTAGCCCAGCAACATTTGATTACAACAAAAATGCTGGTGCCGATGGAGATATTGCCATTACCTGGGGTAGCGCAACCAAAATTACCGGTATTACTGGATCAGCTATGGGTGGTGCTCTAAAGATTACTCTGGCAGAAGGCGCTCACTATGTTGTCAAAGATAATGGAGATGGCACTGCTGTACTAACGGTTAAGACTGAGCTAACCAGTTTATTACCAGTACCCATTACCATGGTTCCTGATGGCACTGAACTGACATTAACTATTAAATTTGATAAGGGTGAAAAGAATTTCATTATTAAGGTAGTTAGCTAAAAAATCTCTTAACATATCTTAACCCGGGGTTATAAAAACTCCGGGTTTTTATTTTGATGAGTAAGTTTGATTTTTTTGCTTATAAACTCGATAATTATTCGAAAGGATAAGGCAAATATAAGGAGAAAATGGGATGTTTGAATATAACGGGCATATACATATACATTCTCGCTATTCCGATGGTGGTGGCAAGGTTAAGCAGTTAGCTGCCCAGGCAGCCAAAGCGGGACTTGATTTTATAATAATTACCGATCACTGCAACTTGGACGGGTTATATAAAGGAGAAGAGGGATATCAGAGTGGGGTGTTGGTAATGATAGGCATGGAAGTCAACCGGGAGTACAATCATTACCTGGCCCTGGGAGTAAAAGAATTAGTTGCTAACAATGATGAAAGCCCTCAGGTAGTAATTAATGAGGTTAACCGCCAGCAGGGTATTGGCATTATTGCTCATCCCTTTGAAAAAGGGTCCCCCTACTATCAGAAGGGTCGTACCTATGAATGGAAGGACTGGGGGGTTAATGATTTTCAGGGTATTGAAATATGGAACTACATTTCTCAGTTCCGGGATGCTTGCACCAGCATTTTAAAAAGCATTTATCTTTTGTTTAATCCGGTAGCCGGGCTCAGCCGACCATGTTCCCGAGCTTTAAATACCCTGGACCAGTTACAGGCCAGAGGGCAAAAAGTTTTCGCCTACGGGGGTTCTGATGCCCATGGAATAAGAATTAAAGTAGGTCGGATACCGGTAAAGGTTTCGCCTTATTACCTGTGTTTTAAACTTATTAATATGCATATTCTATGTAAAAGAAAATTATCGGGGAACCTGCAATTTGATAAAGAACAGATATACCAGGCTTTAAGGGAGGGACGTTCTTGGATAGCCTGTGATTATTACCATCCCAGTGATGGATTCCGCTTTGAAATGCACAATGATAAGGAATCCTGGCCAATTGGAAGCACAGTCAAGTACTCGGCTAATCTGAAGTTTCTCGTTAGGACTCCCGCAATAGCCCGGGTAGTATTGCTTCATAACGGCCGTTCCCTGGTAACCAGCCAGGGAAAAACCCATTCCTTTACTAGCCTCCAACCCGGGGTATACCGGGTAGAAGCCTATCTAAAAGACAAATACCGCTACCGCCCCTGGATTTATACCAATCCCATTTGGATTAATTAGGTAATAGGGCGCGTAACTCCTCACGCCTTACCCCCTACTACCTGTACCCCAGGGTTCAGGTTTTAGTCTTTAAGGTAAAATTAAATAGGACTATTGGCTTATTTTTTTTGAAACTTAAAATGTCTTTATACTGCTAAAACACCCTATTGGCAAGGATTGTCTAATCTAGAAATATATTTTCTCTGAAAAAATATTAAGTTAATATTTTCACAATGAAGGATGTTTACAAGAAAAGGTAGAATAAAGTGGTGTAAAGTGGGGAGAAGTGGAGCAACATCCCAAAACTGATTTGATAGGGTGAAGAAAGATGTTCCTGGGCGAATACCAACATTCCCTGGATTCAAAAGGTAGGATAACCGTCCCCTCCAGGTTTCGCGAGCAACTGGGGGAGAAGTTTGTTGCCACCAAGGGCCTGGATAATTGCATTTTTCTTTATCCTATGGAAGAGTGGAAAACAATTGAAGAGAAGCTGAAATCTCTGCCCTTTACCCGGGCAGATGTACGCTCTTTTGCCCGCTTTTTCTTCTCCGGTGCTTCAGAAATGGAAATAGACCGTCAGGGGCGTACCCTTATCCCTGTAAACCTCAGAGAATATGCCAGTATTGATAAAGACCTGATTATAATTGGTGTTGGTAGTAGAATTGAGATTTGGTCCGCTACTAATTGGGGAAAATATACCCGGGAGGCGGAATCATCCTATGAGGAAATAGCAGAAAGTATGGTAGATCTAGGTATATAGGAGGAATCTTATTTTGCACCAACCAGTCCTACTTCATGAAACTATAGATTATTGGCTGACTGACCCCAATGGTATATATGTTGACTGTACCCTGGGTGGAGGAGGGCACTTAAACCATTTACTTAAATTTTTGGGCAATTCAGCCCGAATCATAGCTATTGACCGTGATAAAGAAATTCTTGAAAAAAGTAAAAGGGAGTTAAAATTTCCGAATATTACATTTATTCACGAGGATTTTCGCTATTTGTCCAGAATACTGGATAGATTAAATATTAGCAAGGTAAATGGAGTACTTTTAGATCTGGGCGTTTCTTCGATGCAATTAGATACTGCCGATCGGGGCTTTAGTTATCATGTAGATGCAGAGCTGGATATGAGAATGGATACCGAACAGGAGCTAAATGCCAAAGAAATAGTAAATCATTACAGCGAAGAGGAGATTGCCAGAATAATATATGATTATGGTGAAGAAAAATATGCCAGGAATATTGCCCGTTCTATAGTAAAATACCGCCAGGAAAAAGCAATTAACTCTACTTTAGAACTGGTTGATATTATAAAATCTTCAGTTCCTGCTCGTTATAGTCGCGAAAAACATCCAGCCCGACGCACTTTTCAGGCGTTAAGGATAGCAGTCAATAGGGAACTGGAAGCCGTGCAGGAAGTTCTGCCACAGGCCGTAAAACATTTGCTTGTTGGTGGAAGGCTATGTGTAATTACCTTTCATTCACTGGAAGACCGTATAGTGAAGCAATTTATGCAGGAACAAGCGCGGGAGTGTATTTGTCCACCTGATTTTCCGGTATGTACCTGTGAGCATAGAGCCAGTTTAAAATTGCTCAGCAGAAAACCTGTGTTTCCAGGTGAAGATGAATGTTATCAAAATCCGCGGGCACGAAGTGCCAAACTACGGGTAGCAGAAATAATATAGTTCTAAGATTAGGGGAGGAAGAATAATATGCTACAAGCGAGCCAGGCTCGCCAGGTCGAGTTTGAATATTCATATGCTCAAAATCATAAGCAACCTGTACGTAGAATTAAAAGAGTTTATAAAAAAACCAACTACTATAAACCGAAATTAGTAAAAACTGGTTTGGCTCTATTTATTTATGCACTTCTAGTTGTTTATCTATGCATAAAGATATCAACTATGGGATATGAGATAGTACGATTGGAAAAGGATATAGATAAACTTCAGACTGCTAATCATATGCTAGAGTTTAAAATAGCTGAACAGATTTCATTAGATAGAATAGAAATGCTGGCTACCAAACAACTGGGTATGTGCAAGCCGGATGTAAGCAGGTCTATTGCAATTGTTGCTCAGAAACCGCAGTCGGTAGATTCCACCAGTCAAACGACTGTGGCTGATATTAATCATAACAATACCAAAATAGGAGAAAAAACACTACAAAAACTATATTCTAATTTAATGCTGCTGGCAGAAAAAAGATAATCCAAGAAAAATGAGGTGCATTATATGCAAACAACAAGTTTGCTGGTAAGAAAGCGTATAGCAGCGCTTTTTTTCTTATTTACACTGGGAATTTTTTTGCTGGGTGGTAGGGTTTTTTGGGTGCAGTTTGTTCGGGGAGCTGAGCTTTCACAGAAAGCTGAGCAGAACCGTATGCGAGATGAACCGGTGGCATCCAAGCGGGGAATTATTTATGACCGTAACGGCAATGAATTAGCCATATCAGTTAGTGTTGATTCCGTTTGTGCTTCCCCGGCCGATGTTATAGCTTCCAAGCGGCAAAAAGAAATTGCCCACCAACTAGCAGCAGTATTGGAAATGGATGAGGAAAAGCTTCTCAAAACATTGACCCAAAGAACCTGGTATGTCTGGGTAAAGCGCCAGATAAAACCGGAGCAAGCGCAAAAAATAAGAGAAATGGATTTACCCGGAATCAGGCTTACTGAGGAAAGTCATCGCCAGTATCCCAATGGTATATTTTGTAGCCATGTACTGGGTATATCGGGGATTGACAATACCGGATTGGAAGGGATCGACAATTATTACGACAAACTGGTTGGAGGAAGTAAAGGCCGCATTGTTATTGAAAAGGACGCTGCTAATCGTAATATACCGGAGGCTACCCACAAATATATCAGTCCGGTTGATGGAGCTAATCTTATTTTAACCATTGATGAGACTATCCAGTATATTGTGGAAAGAGAGATTGAAAAAGTCTTTAAAGAGCGGGGAGCCAAGTCAGCGGCAGTATTAGTTATGGACCCTGCTACGGGTGAGATACTGGCTCTGGCTTCCCGTCCAACATTTGACCCTAATAATTATGGGGAGTATCCAAAATCTAACCGTAGAAATTTTGGAATAAATGATGCTTTTGAACCTGGATCCACTATGAAAATAATTACTGCTGCCATGGCTATGGAAGAAAAGGTTGTTGATGGAGAAAGCCGTTTTTTCTGTCCGGGCCATACTAAGGTTGGTAAAGAAACTATTAGTTGTGCCAATCACAAGGCTCATGGAAGTCAAACGTTTGCTCAGATAGTGGAAAATTCGTGTAATGTAGGGTTTGTTCAGGTGGGTCTGGATATTGGAATGGATAAATACTTCCACTATATTGATGCCTTTGGTTTTGGTAAATTGACCGGTATAGACCTGCCAGGTGAGGCTGAAGGAATACTGGTACCACAGACACGGGCAAAACAAATTGATCTGGCGGTTATGGCTATGGGGCAAGCTAATGCGGTTACCGCCATACAGTTAACAACGGCTGTAGCGGCTGTAGCTAATGATGGAAAATTGGTTAAACCTCATTTGGTTAAACAGATTATTGATAATAATGGTAAAGTTGTCAAAAAGTTTGAACCGGAGGTAGTTCGCCGGGTGATATCCGAAGAAACAGCTCATCAACTATGCTTAATCCTGGAAGGCGAGGTTACTGTTGGTACTGGGCTAAATGCCTATATAGAAGGTTACCGGGTGGCTGGAAAAACAGGTACTGCGCAGAAGATTAAGCCTGGAGGCGGCTACCTTACTAATGAGCACGTAGCCTCATTTGTTGGTTTTGCCCCTGCAGTTAATCCTCGTTTAGTATGTATGGTGGTTGTTGATGCACCTCAAGGATACCCTTATTTTGGAGGCTGGGTCGCTGCGCCGGTTTTTAAGAATATTATGCAAGATTCTCTCCATTACCTGGAAGTTCCGATGTATAAAAAAGAAGAGAATGGCAAAACGCTAGAAAAAGTAGAAGACGTACTGGTCCCCGATGTAGTAAATTTACCCATGGCGGAGGCAATATCTTTATTAAATGCCCGGGGATTGAAAGTAAAAGTTAGCGGCAATGGCAATATCGTATGGCAACAGACACCCCAACCCAGGACTAAATTACAACCAGGAACACAGGTAATAATATCTATGTCACCTTTTGATAAAGATAATAAAGACGGTGAAGTTACTATACCAGACTTACAGGGGAAATCCATGCGAGAGGTAGCCAAAATTCTCTCTGATCTTGGGTTACACCTTATCCCCGAGGGATATGGTCTAGCCTATGAACAATCACCTGCTGCTGGGAAAGTTGTAACCAGAGGCTCAAGTATTAAGGTGAAATTTCAAGCAGTAGGTGAGTAATAAAGTTATATTTGTTAAAAGGGAGGCGAACCTGATGCTATTGGCCGATTTGCTAATAGGTATTGAACATACCGTTATAACAGCTGAAACAGGGATAGATATTAAAGGTATAGCTTATGATTCGCGTCAGGTTGAACCAGGATATCTCTTTGTCTGTATTAGTGGTTTTAAAACTGATGGACATCTCTATATAGATCAAGCTATTAAAAACGGCGCCAGCGCCATCCTGATTGAGAAGGCCATTGACCACATTGATGCGGTTACCATCATAATGACGGCAAATAATCGGAAAGCTCTGGCCCTTCTGGCCTCCAATTTTTACGGCCGACCTTCGCATAATATGAAAGTAATAGGAATAACCGGGACCAATGGTAAGACTACTACCACTCATTTAATAAAAGCTATCCTGGAAGAGGCAGGTCTAAAAACCGGGTTGATGGGTACATTATATGCCCGGGTGGATGATAAAACTATAGATTTTGGACATACCACTCCGGAAGCTCCTGAAGTGGAAAAATTTATGGAAATTTGCCAGGAGAATAAGGCTCAGTATGTAGTAATGGAAGTTTCATCTCATGCTCTAGATTTATATCGGGTGAATTGCATAGATTTTAATATAGCAGTATTTACCAACCTTACTCAGGATCATCTGGATTATCATAATAGCATGGAGCAATACCAGGCAAGTAAGCTTAGACTTTTTAATATGATAGCCCCGGGGAATAAGAATTTTGTTGCCGTTAATGCGGACGATAAGTATTCAGGGGACTTTATCCGGGCTGCAAAAGCACCGGTGTATACTTATGGACTAAGTGATAATAGTGATATAAAAGCTACAAACGTAAAGATTGATTTAAAGGGTAGTCAGTTTACCCTTTCTTTTAGGGGTTCAACTATTAACATTAAAGTGAAATTAATCGGCATGTTTAGTATTTACAATGTTCTGGCTGCCATAGCTGTTGGCCTGGGAGAAGGGATAGGTCTTGAAATAATAAAAACTGCATTAGAAAAGGTTAACGGAGTACCAGGACGTTTTGAACAGGTAGATGAAGGACAGGATTTTACCGTAGTAGTTGATTATGCTCATACCCCGGATGGTTTGGAAAACATCTTAAAAACTGGTCGCCAGTTAACAACTAATCGCATTATAACCGTATTTGGTTGTGGAGGAGATCGCGATCGGGGAAAACGTCCTTTAATGGGTGAAGTAGCAGCCCGTTATAGTGACTTTTGCGTAGTTACCTCCGATAACCCGCGTAGTGAAGAGCCCGAAGCCATAATAAATGACATCGTACCTGGACTGGATGGGGTAAAAGACTCGCGCTATGCTATTGTGATTGACCGGCGGGAAGCTATAAACCATGCTGTACGCCTGGCTCGCCCCGGAGATTTGCTGATAATTGCCGGCAAGGGGCATGAAACTTATCAGTTAGTTAAAGACAAGGTGCTTGATTTTGACGATAGAAAAGTTGCCATAGAATTTTTGAAAGGATTGGGCAAATAGTGCAAGTAAGCCTGGATTTCGTTTGTCGTAGTATAAACGGAAGGATTATAGAAGGAAACAATAAGCATATTATAACCGGGATTACTACCGATTCTCGCAGGGTTGAAGAGGGGTCGCTTTTTATTGCCCTACCCGGAGAAAATTTTGACGGACATGATTTTGTCGTGGCGTCCCTGGCAGAAGGTGCTCGGGCTGCGGTAGTTTCACGGGTTATCGATATTGGCTTGGGGCCCGGTGAAGATAAAACTCTCATTCTGGTAGATAACACTCTACAAGCCTTACAGGCTCTAGCTGCCTCTTACCGAAAATGTTTTGATATACCGGTAATAGCTGTCACCGGTAGTGTAGGTAAAACCACCATTAAAGACCTGATAGCTTTATTTTTGTCATCTACCTGGAAAACCCTTAAAACGCAAGGAAACTATAATAACGATATTGGTCTGCCTCTAACCCTGTTGCAACTGGATGAGAGTTGCCAGGCAGCGGTGGTAGAAATGGGTATGTCGGCTTTAGGCGAGATACAGCGTCTGGCGGCTATTGCTCAGCCTCGATTCGCATTAATAAGCAATGTTGAACCGGTACACCTTGAAAATTTGGGTAGCCTGGAGAATATTGCCCGAGCTAAATGTGAAGTATTATCACAAATACCTAAAGATGGCTTTGCCCTGATTAATGGCGATAATAAACTACTAGTAGAAACTGCCCGGGAGTATTCATGTCGAAAATATACTTTTGGCTACGGTGGTAATTGTGATTTTCAAGTAGTCAACTGTAGGATAAGCAATACCGGGATGGAAATAACCATGCGCTGGCAGAATCAGCTGGAATCCTTGTTTTTTCCCCTGCCGGCCCAAAGGTTGGCTCTTAATATTGTAGCTGCTGCTGCTTTAGCCCATCTGCTTGGGATAGATATGCAATCAATAAAAAGTAGTGTGCTGGATTATAAACCCAGCGGTAATCGCTTGAATATTATTAACCTGGAAGATGGTGGAGCAGTAATTAATGATACTTATAATGCTAACCCGGTTTCAATGGCGGCAGCCCTGGAAACTGGCCATGAACTTGCCGCTCCTGGTAAATACCTGGCGGTTTTAGGGGATATGTTCGAACTGGGTGGTATAGAAACCGAATCTCACCTAAAGGTAGGACAAATTGCTTATACATCAGGAGTAGACCTGCTGGTAACGGTGGGCAAAATGGCTCAAAATATAGCTCGGGGTGCACTGGACGCGGGGATGAATCCAATGCAGGTGTACCATTTCCCGACTAAAGTGGAGGCCCTGGAATACTTGCATAGTCGGGTTGATAACCAATGGACCATGCTGTTCAAGGCTTCTCGGGGGATGCAACTGGAAACTCTGGTTGATGAGCTATTTGCCAAGGGGTGTTTACATAAAGCCATTAAAGAGTAGGGAGGTTTCTGATTGCAGGGATATGTAATAAATCCATTAATTGCTGCCTTAATAGCTATAGTAAT
>CAZAZH010000056.1:0-12073 GCA_964489585.1 uncultured Syntrophomonas sp. | reverse complement strand
TCCTGATGCAAACCATTTACATCCTGCTGCAAACCATTTACATCCTGATGCAAACTATTTACATCCTGATGCAAACCATTTACATCCTGCTGCAAACCATTTACATCCTGCTGCAAACTATTAACGTTCTCTGACAGCTCAGTCATTTTTTCAATCATAAACTTTTGAAACTCCCTGTCAGTCAAGGTTAACCCTCCTACTCGTTTTTTTCTGCCCCTGTACACCACTGTTTAATAGAAATGCAGGAAATGCTCATAGCAGGTAAGCGATTTCGATTAGGACAACAATTTTAGCTTCTTAAGGGGAAAGAATTTCAATCTCTCTAGCTAAAGGATAGCTGTCTTAAGCTTCTTGAGCAAGAGAAATTTTCCTTCTATCAATTATCTATGGGATTTGAATACAAAGCAAACGGAACAGATATTTGGCAGGGAAAGTGCCCGAAGTGTCAAGGAGGGAAGCCATAATTTTGCTAAAAGGCACCACACTTACTCGTCATACTATCGTTGCAATTCTTGCCGGCTCCCGATACTTAATCTACGATTAATTTAGCTTTAACCATGACTGGTTCTTCTCCCGACCTTTTATGTACATCTAATAGTAAAGGAATACTTCCTGTATTAACAACTTTTCGGTTTACCGGCAGGGCGTAGGCATGTCCCTGTTCAATAATCATTTCTCCTCGGTGCAGGCTACGTCCCGACTTTAAATGATCAATGGGGCTGGCCAGCTCTATATTAAACCAATCCCCTTTATACAATAACTCTCCTTTTAACTTAAGCAGGGCCGGTTTTACCAGAGCTTCAAACAATATCCCAGCTGCAGAGGGGCTTCCAGATAGATTGAAAACAGGTTTGCCATCGAGAAGGGCGGCTGAAGTATCTTTGCCGGGAGAGACGTTTATACCCTTGAAAAGAAGCTGGGCATTCAAATACTCAAACGCGTGGCGAACCAAGTCGAAAAGGCCGTTGCCGGTCCCCCCGCTGATTATTATCATATCGGAGACCCGTGCCGCCTTTTTTATTGCAGTTACAATGGTTTGCAAGTCATCATTAATTACGGAAGGCGACAGCAATGGTAAAGCTCTGCTGCTGGCTATTTTGCATGCTATTAGGCTTCGGTTGCTGCAATATATGCATCCTGTTTTGATGGGGGACCCGGGTAAAAGCAACTCATCACCCGTGTCTATAATATATACGCGGGGCACTTTGCATACCGGCACCCTTTCTATGCCACAGGCGGCTATTCTTTCCAGGATTTCCGCTTTTAAAACCTGCCCTTTGGTTGCAACTCTATCTCCAGCCCTCAATTCATGACCGGATCTTCGTATATTTTCACCCCGCCGCGGCCTGACGCTGACAATTATATAGTTTTCATTTATTATCTCAACGTCCTCTTGTTTGATAACGGCAACGCAGCCTTCTGGAAGAAAAGCCCCGGTCATAATTCTACAAGTTTCCCCTGGCCTTATTGGCCTGTTTTCAATTGAACCAGCTCCGATAATAGAAGCTACTCTTAAACGCAACGATCGTCCGGTTTGCAGTCTTTTAAGATCAGTCTTGCCAATCGTATAGCCATCCATTGCTGAACGGTCAAAATTGGGTATATTAATAAAGCTTGCTATATTGTCCGCCGCCACCCGCATATAGGCATCATCGATGTGGAGGTACTCGGTGTCCAGGGCTTGAATGCTTTCGCAGCCTATATCAACAGCTTTATCCAAACTAACAGCTTCTAATATCTTATCATTAACCAACTGTAGTCTACTCATAAATAACCTACCTTATATCACGCATTTCCTTTGTTGATCTATAAACCCGCAGTATATATTTACTTTATTTATTATACATCCATTATAGTAAATTGTTAGGCCTAATAGTAATAAATATGATTTAATTTAATTAGTGACAAATTATTTGCATTATGTTATATTGTGAATAATATAGTTAGATGTATATGGCATATGGTATATCATCCTGCGTTTGGTAGGCTTATGGTTGAGACAATTTAATAGCTCCAAGCCTTTGAACCTAAAGCAAAGCCACGGTTCCTGGGCCTATGGGTATAGTTGGAAACGATTATGCCTCCCCGTATTTTTGGAAAGGAGCCTAAAAAGCCTTGTTGATAGCAAGTAATACTTGCTTTGGCTATATTGGGCATAATATCCAAAAATTTTTTTATGCCCCTGGCCTTTGCTGGAGGCATTTTTACTTATCCCATCATTTCATTTGCTTAATTATTTCAAAGCTAATGGATTTTAAATGAGAGGAGGGAATGACCCCAGTAGAGCAGACTAAGGGATTGGAAGCAAAGACCAGGAGGTCTGGCTGACAAAAACGATTAAATGCACTTTGACCATAATACGCAAAGCACTCAGGGGTATATGCCCCGCCATCAATTAGATTTATACATAAATGCAATCAGGTACTCTAGCAAAAAGAGTATCTGCTGGTAGTAGTAGTTTTTAAGGGAGGTAGAGATTGGTTATGAAATTTACTCGTCGTGGTTTCCTGAAGCTTTCAGGTATCTCCGCTGCCGTGGTTGCTTCCGGCTTGGGGTTTGACTTGGAAGCAACTGCCGCACATGGGTACGCACTGAAGCTGGCAGGATGCACAAAGATACCCAGTATCTGTCACTTCTGTTCAGGTGGATGCGGGCTTCTCCTACATATTAAGGATGGGAAACTGGTCCACCTCGATGGGAACCCGGACAATCCCATCAATGAAGGTACTCTTTGCCCCAAGGCGGCCAGCCTGGCGCAGGTGGCCTATTCTCCGGAACGTCCGAAAAATCCGCTGTATCGTGCTCCAGGTTCTGACAAATTTGTCGATATTTCCTGGGAAGAGGCTTATGATCGCATTGCCAAGAAAATAAAGGAAGTCAGAGATAAGACCTGGACTAGCACCGAGGAGATTACAAATGCCAAAACCGGTGCCAAAGAAACAGTTACAGTGAACCGGACGGAAGGTATTTGCATGATAGGTTCGGCCGAGGTCGACAATGAAGAAAGCTACCTGCTTAGCAAACTTGCCCGCCTGATCGGGACACCATTCCACGAACACCAGGCCCGTATCTGACACGCGCCCACGGTGGCTAGTTTGTCACCTTCATTTGGACGCGGCGCCATGACCAACTCCTGGCAGGATATGCAGAACTCCGAGTGTTTCTTGATCGCAGGCAGCAACTGTGCGGAATGTCATCCTATTGCCATGAAATGGGTTAACAAAGCCCGGGCCAAAGGCGCCAAGATTATTGTTGTTGACCCGCGCTTTACACGCACCGCTTCCCAGGCGGATATTTTTGCTCAGATCCGCCCCGGAACCGATATTGCTTACCTGGGTTCAATGATCAATTATTATATCGAGAACAAGCTTTATAATGAATTCTATGTTATGAATTTTACCAATGCGCTTTATAAGATAAGCAAGGATTTCAAATTCAATGACGGTCTTTTTTCCGGTTTTAATTCTGAAACCAGGAAGTATGATTATGCAAGCTGGGCCTATCAGCTGGACGCTGAGGGTAAACCGGTAAAGGCAGCCAGTCTGGATGATCCGGACTGTGTTTTCCAAAAACTTAAAGCCCACTATTCCAGATATACCTTTGATGTAGCTTCAAAAATCACCGGAATACCGGTTGCAAAAATTAAGCTGATAGCCGATACTTTCGCTGCAGCTAATCCCGGCAACATCTTCTATGCCCTGGGCATGACCCAGCACACCACCGGGGTGCAGGGTATTCGCTGCTATGCGATCATCCAGCTGCTTCTGGGCAATATGGGTAAGGCTGGCGGCGGCATCCAGGCTCTACGCGGCGAGCCCAATGTTCAGGGTTCCACCGATATGGCCAACCTGAACGCTAACCTGCCGGGATATTTACCTTATCCCACTAATGCCGAGAAAACTCTGCAGGATTATGTTATGAAAAACGGGTCAGTCCAGCATAAACCGCTGGTAGCTCTGCTTAAGGCTTGGTTTGGTAAAAACGCCACTGCCGAAAACGATTACGGGTATCAGTGGCTGCCTAAGAACAACCCGTCTAATATGCCTATTCAACCCCAGTTCTTCAGTAAAATGGAAGAAGGACAGTTTAAGCTTCTCCTCAATTGGGGTTCCAACTCCACGGTTTCCATCCCGGACAGAAAAATGGTGGCCAGAGGTCTCTCCAAACTGGAAATGCTGGTAGTGGCCGACATATTTAACACCGAAACCGCGCAGTTCTGGAAAGAAGAAGGATTAAATCCGGCCAAGATTACGACCGAGGTAATCTTCCTGCCGGCAGCCTTCGTTTATGAGAAGGCTGGCAGCATGACCAATTCTTCCCGCCTGATTCAGTGGAAAGAAGTGGCTTTAAAACCTCTCAACGATGTACACCCGGATTTGGATATGCTGGATCACATCTTTAAAAAAGTACGCACTCTTTATGCCGGAAGCAATGACCCCAAGGATGAACCGATTTTAAAGGCCAACTGGGATTACGGTCCGCATGAAGCTGAACCGTTAAAGGTTCTCCAGGAGCTAGGCGGCTATAACGACACTACCGGTAAACCTATTGCCTCAATAGGCGAATACCTGGCAGCACCGGTTGGTGCAGTTTCCACCGGATGCTGGATATATACCGGCGTAACTCCGGAAGGCCAAAACCTGGCAGACCGCCGGGGCAATGATGATCCCACCGGTCTGGGCCTGAACAAAGATTATGCGTTTGCCTGGCCGGGCAATATCCGGGTTCTCTATAACCGGGCTTCTTGCGATGCCTACGGACAGCCGGTTGATTCTAGACGCAAGCTGATCTGGTGGGATCCCGTCCAGAATCTATGGGTCGGAAATGACGGTCCCGACGTGGCCGATAAGACCAAAGGACCTGACACTCCTGAAGGGAAAATGGCTTTCCGCATGAATCCGGAAGGTGTAGGACGCTTATTCACAGCTACTTATAAGAGCGGTGCAGTTGCTATTCCGACGGAATCCTTGTCACCTGTTCCGATCCGTGGAGCAGGCATGACGGTGGATGGGCCGATACCGGAGTTCTATGAGCCGATTGAAAGTCCGACGTCTAATATTCTGCATCCCGAGGTGCAGAACAATCCCTGTGCCAAGATTATCTCAACAGAGTTTGGCAAACCGGATGAATATCCCTATGTCCTTACCTCCTATGGGGTTGTTGAGCACTTTTGCGCTGGGGCGATTACCCGCAATATTCCCTGGCTGAATGAGATTGCACCCGAGCCATATGCTGAAATAAGCAAAAACCTCGCCCGTACAATTGGCGTCGAAGAAGGGGACAAAGTCGAAGTATCCTCTGCACGCGGTAAGTTAGTAGTTCGTGCCTTGGTGACCGACCGTATCCAGACTCTTAAAATTAACGGTAAAGATCAGGAGACCATCGGTATGCCGTGGAGCTGGGGCTTTGCCAGTTTGAATCCTGGCCCCAGTACTAATAATGTGACAATGAATGCATGCGACCCCGGAGCTGGTACTCCTGAGTATAAATGCTGTCTTGTCAACATAAGGAGGGCTTAACGATGGCGAGAAAAATGGTATTTATCGACACTTCATTATGTACAGGGTGTAAAGCATGTTCTGTGGCCTGCAAAGCCTGGAACGATCTCCCAGCCGAAAAGACACAACGAATAGTCAGTTATCAGGCCCAGGGTGACTTTACACCCAATACCTGGACCTATGTCAGGTTCAGAGAAGAGTACAAAGATAATAAAATGCATTTTAATATGCTGAAACTCCAGTGCTTCCATTGCGATGATCCTGCTTGTATGAAGGCATGTTCTTCTAATGCCATCTATAAGACGGAATCGGGATACACTTTGATCGATAAAGACAAATGTATTGGTTGTGGATATTGTGCGGCGAACTGTCCATGGGGCGTTCCCAAGATTGATCCAGCCACTAACAAATCGACTAAATGCACCGGTTGTATTGACCGCGTTGAAAACGGTATGAAACCGGCATGTGCTCAAATCTGCCAGCCCGGCGCGATTCAGTTTGGCGATTATGATGAATTAATGCCCAAAGCCCAAGCCCGCGTTGCAGAGCTTCAATTAACAAACCCGAAAGCACATCTGTATGGCGATAACTTGATGGGCGGCACGACTTATGTTTATCTGTTGCAGGATAGGCCAGGCGCTTATGGGCTTCCTTTACATCCTACAACGCCAGTATCTCTGATTGTTTGGAAAGATATAGTTCATCCGCTGGGTTGGATCGCAATTGGCGCTTCGGCTGCAGCTATCAGTGCCGGGGTTCTTGTCAATTTAGTTAGTGGTAATTATGCCAATAGAGCGAAAAAAATCGCGGAATCCCACGACGAAGGAGGTAAGTAGATATGGCAAAAGAGGTATATCGTTTTTCCGCAGGAGAGCGTTTTGTTCACTGGTGCCACGGTGTTGCATTCCTGCTGTTGCTTTTTACCGGACTGGGAGTTCTTCTTTACGCATTTCAACCGGCCATGAACATATTCGGCGGGATTCATGTTACACGAAATATTCACCGTGTCGTTGCTGTGCTGTTTACGATAGGTATGATAGTAGGATTTGTTGGCAAAGGACAAGGCGCACGCCAGATGCGGCGTTGGTTTAAAGATGTCGTTAACTTTGGTAACGATGACTTCGCTCATGCAAAGAATTTTCCTATAGAATTCTTTGGCGGGCATAAACCATTCCCGCCCCAGGGCAAGTTTAACGGTGGTGAAAAGCTGAACTCTATGTTTACCATCCTGGGGACAATTTGCATTGTCATCAGCGGCTACATTATGTGGTTTGCTTCAGGTCCAAGTTTACTGCTACAGTGGGCGTATCCTATACATGCGGCCTGCGCACTTTTTATGGCTGCTCTTTTGATTGCTCATTTATACCTGGGAATACTTCATCCCGATTCAAACCAGGCTCTAAAGGGTATTTTCACTGGTTGGGTTCCTGCCAAGTTTGCTTATGAACATTACGAAAAATGGTATAACGAAGAGGCTAAAGAAACCATAAAAGGATAAGAGGAGAATTTTGATGACTGCAAGAAAAAGCAAATTGGTAGTTATGGAAAATATGGAACAGGCCTATCAGAACTATCGTCAGCTCAAACTTGAGGTTGATGACTGGCTGAGGAACCGTAGTTCATACTGGCTTTCTACTTTAAGCCTGAATGAAGAATCGCCATATTTACCTATTGTTGATTTACCTCAAGATGCGATTATCGAGCTTTGGCAGAGATTAAATATCTCTGCCAAAGTAGAAATTGCTGATTCAACCCTGCGGGAAATGTGGGAACAGTTGAAGCTAGGTAAAACCGTAATAGACCCGGAAATGGCAACCCGACTTCAAATGGCGGTTAGTGGTGTGGCGAAGCTTGCCAGCCAGACCGTCAATGAAAAGGGAGTTCCTGAGCAAAAGTACAATCCCCGCGCATCTGAGAGCCCAGAGAAGAATATAGTGGCTTGCCCTGTTTGTGACGAAATTTCAACCCTGGCGGTTCTGACCGAACCGGATGGGAAAAGAATGATGCACTGTACCACATGCAACTTTGAATGGCCTGTACAGCGTACCGGATGCCTGTTTTGCGGAAGTGAAGATTCTAAGAAACTGTTATATCTTGACAATGAAGCATTTCCAGGAATTGAAATGGGTGTTTGTGAGGTATGTGGTCAGTACTTCAAGGAAATCGATGGGCGCAAGCTTTATGCCGCGGATTATTTTTGGGAAGATATGAGAACGCTTTCGTTGAATTATGCAACCGAACGCTGGATAGAAGAACAGGTTAGGAAAGATAATCAAATCAACTAGAGAAGCCAAATAATATGAAATTAAATATTTGGGAATTAATCGCACCGGTGGATAGTCTTGATAGTATCTCTTGTAATGCGATGCTGATAGACTTAAGTGCCATAATTATTGATGAAAAAGCTTAGGCTTTTTTCATACATCCCAATCTTTTTCTTCCCGCTTGCCGCGGGAAGCTTTTTTTTCTGAAGGACAAGGGAACGACAGTACATGAAAATCAAACGAAAAGAAAACTAGTAGCAATACAAAACTTTGTAAATATTGCCATCTTAAATATATATATAAGTTTAAAATCCCCAAGTAAGTTGACACGATTCTACCCTGGTGTTATGTTAAAAGTACAATAAAAATAGGCATGATTGAATTATGATAGATTTATAAGTTGATACCCCTATGAGCAATCACTGTTAAGTGAGAATATTTGCTGATAAGCGAAAGGAGTCGACTAACCATTACTAAACGTCCGCCCCTTACTCCAGAAGAAGCTGCTGAAATACTTAAAATTTCCAAATACACCGTATACGAGCTAGTCAAACGTGGAGAAATTCCCTCACGGCGCATTGGAAGAAAAATACGTATTGATTATGATTCGCTAATGCATTACTTGCAGGGAGAATCAGGTGAAAAATGGCCCCAGGATTCTGACGCGCACAAGGACGTATCTTTAGACGATGGCTATTGTTTTGTGGGCAGCCATGATCTAACCGTTGAACTGCTGGCAGAGTTTTTAAATCACTCGTCTTCTTCTCTTCCCCTCAAGACTATTTTTAAGGGCAGCATGCAAGGCTTAATTGCTCTTTACCGCAGAGAAGCGCAAGTAACAGGTATACATCTATGGGATCAAAAATTACAGGAATACAATGTCCCGTTCGCAGAACACATACTTCTGGCTGAAGCCTATACGGTTGTTAATCTGGTTCAAAGATCCCAGGGCTGGATTGTCCCCGCAGGTAATAAGCACAATATCAGTTCCTGGGAGGATATCACCAAAAAAGGTCTTCGTTTTATAAACCGGCAGAGAGGGTCCGGCACCCGTTTGAGAATAGATCAGTACTTGTTGGAAAACGAGATACCAACCCACCAAATTCAGGGTTATGAAAATGAAGAACAAACTCATTGGGGAGTTGCACTTAAGGTTGCTAATGGAGAAGCAGATTTCGGCATTGGCTTTCAATTTGCTGCCCAAAGGATGGGTTTGGATTTTGTGCCCCTGTTTAAAGAACGGTATGACCTGGTTGTTCTTCAGGAAACAGTAGAAAAGCCAGAATGGCAGCAGATACAGGCAGTTATAAACTCAACCGCGTATAAACGGGCGGTTGAACAGCATATTGGCTATGATACCTCCCTGACCGGAAAGGTCATTTATGAAACTCCCCATTCTGCAAAGGTGCGTACTTAGCAACTACCTGTATGTCTGAACTAAACTCTAACCGTCCATCTGTTTCACCCGGAATGTGAGCGGACGATTCTTGAGTATTGTAGCAGAGGTAACTAACCGGAAGTTCCTGATCAGCGTTAACCCCGGAGTTGGTGTATATACATCTAGAATCTGACCATATCTTTATGCAATATAATATTGCCTTCCAGATTATCATTACCGGAACGTCCACCTACCCACATAAAAACCAGGCGGCTATCAGTTAAAATCTGAACTTCAAATGAATTGAACATGGGGATAAATTCTGTTTGTATTTTTGAATTAGCGGCAATCGTAAAGGTTTCGTCGAATACTTTTTTTTTCGGTTTCGGGTCGATATTAAAGATTTTAATTCTTGCTTTATGTCTGTTAGCTCCGTCATTTAAAACCAGAACTCGAATGTTATTTATAAACTCGCTAATACTGATTGGGCCAGTGGTATACCTGTATTTGGCTAAATTCGCCACTTTATCATCTCCCTGAACGTTTTACAATATTAGGATATTCAAAAAGGACAGATTTTGTGTTTTAGGGGTAGGGAACATAATGTTCCTGCCTTTTTGGTGCAAAATAACCGGGCGGAAATGATATAATTAATACAATTGCAATAATGAAAGAAGATAGTAATGGAAAAAAGTTTTAATGATCTGGGCATTTCGCCCCCAATTCTAAAGGCCTTGGAAGATATGGGTTTTGAGGCCCCTACAGAGGTACAGAGCAGGGCAATTCCTCATGTTTTGAATCAGGAAGATGTGATTGTCATGTCTAAAACGGGCAGCGGCAAGACTGCTGTTTTTGGTGTCCCCATGCTGCAAATGACCGATTCCAGAGCAACTGGACCCCAGGGTCTGATTCTCACCCCCACACGGGAATTAGCAGTTCAGGTAGACAGCGATCTCAAACAGATGGCCAAACATCTTCAGCATAAGACCACAGCTGTATATGGGCAACATAATATGAATGTTGAAATCCGGGCTCTTAATAAGAGTGTTTCCATTGTTACTGGAACACCGGGTCGGGTATTTGACCATATCCGGAAAGGGAATCTAGAAACCAAACACATACGCTTTTTAGTACTTGATGAAGCAGACAGGATGCTGGACATGGGCTTCGTGGATCAGGTGGAGAGAATTATTAGAACCCTCCCCAAAGACAGGGTGACGCTCCTTTTCTCAGCTACTATACCTGCTGAAATCCATACGCTCTGTAGAAAGAATATGAAACATCCAGTAACTGTTGAAATTGAATCCGAGACCATGACAGTGGATACCACCCAGCAAGTTTATTACCGGGTGCAAGAAAACGAAAAGAGCAAACAGTTGAACCGGTTACTGCTTATTGAGCAGCCGGAAAGCTGTGTGATTTTTTGCAATACACGATACATGGTTGACAAGGTGCAAAGATTCTTATCCCGAAAGGGGTATGCCTGTCGGGCCTTGCATGGAGATATCCCCCAAATTACGCGTATGAAGACCCTGGAACAGTTTAAGCAGGGAGAGTTTCATTTGCTGGTAGCTACGGATGTTGCGGCCCGTGGTATTCACATAGACGATTTGTCCCTGGTGATTAACTACGATGTACCTATCGAAAAAGACAGCTATGTACATAGGATTGGGCGTACCGGTAGAGCAGGAAACTTAGGTCGTGCCATTTCTTTAGTTACGGGCGAAGATATCATGACCCTTTATGAGATTGAAGAGCATATTGGAGTTTTAATTGAGGAAATGGAACTGCCGTCGGAGGCTCTTCTTAATGAGCGCAGAGCTTCGGCTGATAACTGGATAAAAGCGAATTCAGTAAAGAGGGAGCAGTCGCCCAGGGCTACTTCGAAGTCAAACGTAAATAGAAATCAAAAGAAAAACTCGCATACCAGATACCCTAAGCATCATGAAGAACACAGAGAACGGCCGAGTCAGGTAAATAGGGAGCGTAATACGAGCCCAGGGGTTAATAAAACGTATGTTGCACAGCAGGCAAAACCAGCCCCTGCCATCTCCAAACCTGCAACCCTCCAATCCCGGGAAATTAATGCGGTCAAAACCAAACCAGGCAACGAGATTGTGCAGAATCAAGATTCTAAACCAAAGAAACCCTTCCATAAGCGTTTACTGCAGCGCATATTTGGCAGGTAAGGAACTAAGTGCTAGATGCTTAATGGTCCTGGGAGAATGCTTTTACAGCCCATCTATGTCCAGTTCATAGGCAAACTTGAGTATGCATACCTGCCCAAATTCGTCATTTTCCTGGAGGTCAATGTGAACAATAGTGTTTTTATCTTGAATCCAGGCAACCGGCAAAGTTTCATCGCGTAAATCGAAGAATCCGATGCAACCGAAGTAATCGTCCATGTAGTCAGCAACCAGGAAAGTTCCATTGCAAACAATGAGGTTTTCTGGTTCAAATTCGATTCGGGGGATTTCGTAAATCCTTTCTCCATTTAGATAAATCTCTAATTCAGGTTCATCTGTAGTAATCGGTTTGATAGCAAGAAAGCTATTGACCTCATGATAATAAATATAATCTTCAGTTACCTCAACGAATTTGGCGCTATCATAGTCTATACTGCTCCTGCCTTTTTGGTACATAATAACCGGGCAGCCCATAAATTTTAGTCCGGAAATGATTTCTTTGGCGCCGGATATCTTACCTGCAGCTGCTCTCTTGCCATCGAAATGAACTGCATAATTGCCTGTCCAGCTAATAATATCATCAACATCAAACCTGGCCATTGGAAAAAGAATAGAAACAAACACTAAACGATTGTCTACTTCCAGAAAGTTTGCAAATACATTCTCTAATTGCACGGCATGGGCCTCTTCAAATTCAAAAAGGGTTTCATAATTCTTCACCACGCAGTATTCATAATTATTTTCGTT
>CAZAZH010000055.1:10304-12173 GCA_964489585.1 uncultured Syntrophomonas sp. | reverse complement strand
ACTATTTCAATATTATCATCCCGAAACTTATCCGCCAGTTGCCGGGCCAGTTTCTCAGTATAATGAGGATACTGTAAAACCTTGGCACACTGCATATACTGGTCACTATGCCGGCCGGAAGTTAACAGGAAATGCCCTTCAATTAAAGCACCCGAATCCATAAATACCTTTACCACTTCTTCGTAGTTTAGCAAGTTACAACTCCTCCATTTCTTCAATTATCATCTTAACTGCTTGCATTGGGTCAGCAGCTTTTAATATCGGGCGGCCAATGACCATATAATCTGCCCCCATCTTTAGGGCATCAGCAGGAGTAGTAATCCTCACCTGGTCATTTTTTTCCGACCAGGCAGGGCGAATTCCAGGGGTTACTATTTTAAAATCGCTACCACAGGCAGAGCGAATAGCAGTTATTTCCCGGGGGGAGCAAACTACACCTTGTATCCCCGCATTTTTAGCCATTAAGGCCCATTTAACCACTACTTCTTCTACCTGGAGCCCGGATATTAACATTTCATTTTCCAGCTCTGACTGGCCTATGCTGGTCAGCACTGTAACTGCCAGGATAATAGGAGATGTCTGGCCAAGGCGATTTGCTTCTTCTTTCACACTGCTGGCGACATTCTCCAGCATGATCCGTCCACCGGCAGCATGAACATTAAACATATGGCAATTCAACCTGGTCATCACCCGGCCCGCTGCTGCTACCGTATTGGGTATATCATGAAACTTCAAATCGACAAAGACCCGGCCCCCGAGTTCATTGATTTTGTTTACTATGGAGGGACCAGTGCTGTTAAAAAGCTGCATTCCTACCTTGAAAGCCCCAACAAAAGGTGCCAGTTGGCCTACAAAGCCCAGAGCTTCGGCTTCACTATCTACATCCAGGGCTAGAATAATACGATCTTTGGCCTGCAATTTTTGTCCTCCTCCTTAAGTTGTTTTTTCGACCGCATAAACTAATATTAGTCATATATTTCACTAATGGTCAATTAAAAATTGTCTATATTCTAAAAAAATATTATTTATGAGGCATATTTAGGACAAATGTTATACCTTTTCACACCACCGGGAGACGGTTCTTGGTGTGTTTTGGCGACCACGGGGACTGTCCCCGTGGTCGCCCAGACTGACGCCAACGACTTACGCCTATTCGTGTGCCGCTCCCCGCAGTTCTTCTAAACTTTTTAAACCATGGGCCAGCAAATATTTTTCCATATCTTCGACCAATTCTCGGGCAATACAGGGATTTACAAAATTCCCGGTGCCTACTGATACGGCGGTTGCTCCTACTAAAATAAATTCCAGGGCATCGGTACAGTTAAGGATGCCCCCGCCACCCAGAATTGGTAGCTTAACCGTCTGGTAAACCTGGTAAATCATACGCAGGGCTACCGGCTTAATGGCTGGGCCGGAGAGCCCACCGAAAATATTGCCCAAAACCGGTTTCCTCTTCTCTACGTCAACAGCCATTCCCATCAACGTATTAATCATGGAGAGCGCGTCAGCCCCTCCTGCCTCGGCTGCCTGGGCAATAGCCACAATATCGCTGACATTAGGTGACAGCTTCGGCATAACCGGGATGGAGGTTTCTGCTTTAACGGCTTTAACTACCTGGTAAACCATTTCCGGGTCTACCCCAAACTGCATTCCTCCCTCTTTAACATTGGGGCAGGATATGTTCATTTCGATGCCGGCTATACCCTTTTGTCCTTCCAGTATCGAGGCTATACGCGCGTATTCATCTATAGTATTTCCCGCTATGTTAGCAATAACCGTTACACCTTTGTCACGCAAATAGGGCAGGTATTGTTCAACAAAAACCTCTACCCCCGGGTTCTCCAAACCAATAGCATTTAACATCCCCGC
>CAZAZH010000055.1:0-10204 GCA_964489585.1 uncultured Syntrophomonas sp. | reverse complement strand
AAAACCCGGGCCAGGTACACCAGTGGAGCAATGCCCACTCCCCCACCTACCAGCAAAGCGGTTTTGCGGGGAGTCGGCAAGGAAAATCCCCTCCCCAGTGGCCCCATAACATCCACATATTCTTTGGGCCGAATACGGCTTAATAGATTGGTCCCTTTCCCCACTACCTTGTAAAGCAGGGTTATACTGCCCAGTTTCTTATCTACATCATACAGGCTCAATGGCCTTCTTAAGAGCGGATTATTCTCCAAAGCCGAGCGTATATGGACAAACTGGCCCGGCTGGCATTCCCGGGCAATTCCAGGTGCGATAAATTCCAGCTCATACATATCACGGCTAACTTGTATATGCCTTAATACTAGTCCATTTTCTAAGACCGGCATGTGTTTCCTCCAATCATAAGGTATTCCTGCAGGGATTCTACTGCTATATTTCGCTCCCCTTCCTGGATAACCTCCTGCATCACCTTGAGAGTATCCAGGGAAGTTAGGCAGGGTACGTTCAGCTCTACCGCCGCCCGGCGGATATGAAAACCATCACTGAAGGGTTTACGCCCGTGGGTAAGAGTATTGACTACAAAGTCTACCTGGCCGTCACGAATCAGGTCAACAATGTTAGGGTGTCCCTCTTTAAATTTATTTACCCTTTCCACCTTAACCCCGGCCTCTTCCAGGGCTGCTGCCGTTCCCTCGGTAGCCAGCAGTTTAAATCCCATAGATGCAAATTCCTTCAGGATAGGTACTGCTTCTTCTTTATCTTTATCGGCAATAGTTGCTACAATAGTTCCTTGTACCGGTATTTCTACCCCGGCCGCCAAAAGTCCTTTATAAACCGCAGTTTTTAGCGACTTATCTATACCCAAAACTTCGCCGGTAGATTTCATTTCCGGCCCCAGGGTTATATCCACCTGCTCCAGTTTGGCAAATGAAAATACCGGAACCTTGACCGTATAATAATCAGGCTGGGGCTGCAGCCCTCCCCGGTAACCACAATCAGCCAGGCTCCTGCCCAAAATTATTTGCGTAGCCAGTTTAACCAGGGGAATGCCGGTAACCTTGCTGATAAACGGTATGGTACGGCTGGAACGGGGGTTTACTTCCAGAACATAAAGCTCGTTCTCATACTCCACAAACTGAATGTTAATTAACCCTTTGACCTTTAACTCCAGGGCCAGTTTGGTGGTATATTGCACGACCTTTTCCTTAATCTGCGGACTTAAATCATAGGCCGGGAAAACTGCCATGCTATCACCGGAGTGAACTCCCGCCCGTTCGATATGCTGCATTATTCCAGGTATCAGTACCTCGATACCATCAGCTACCGCATCCACTTCGATTTCCTTGCCCAGGAGGTATTTATCCACCAGTACCGGGTGCTCTGCAGTAACCTTCACGGCGGTCTTCATGTAATGCCTGATTTCTTCCTCATTGTAGACTATTTCCATGGCCCGCCCACCCAGAACATAAGAAGGGCGTACCAAAACCGGATAGCCGATAACAGCAGCTACCTTTACCGCATCTTCAACTGAAAATACGCTCTTTCCCGGGGGCCGGGGAATGCCCAGTTTCTCTACCATTAAGTCGAAACGTTCCCGGTCTTCAGCCCGATCAATACTGTCATTGGAAGTTCCCATTATGCTTACCCCGGATTGGCTCAGTGGATTGGCCAAATTTATAGCGGTCTGCCCGCCAAACTGCACTATTACACCTTCCGGATGCTCCTCATCAATAATATTCATAACGTCCTCATAGACCAATGGTTCAAAATAGAGACGGTCGGAGGTGTCAAAATCAGTGCTCACCGTTTCCGGGTTATTGTTGACGATAATGGCTTTTACACCCGCTTCCCGCAGGGCCCACACGCAGTGTACGGAACAGTAGTCAAACTCTACCCCCTGACCGATGCGAATGGGTCCGGAACCGATAACTAGTACTTTACGGGCCTCGGGGTCATGTAGAGCCTCGTTTTCATCTTCATAACAGGAGTAAAAATAGGGAGTCTTAGCGTCAAATTCGGCGGCACATGTATCTACCAGTTTGAAGGTAGGCACTATGCCCATTTCCCTTCGCATTTTACGTACATCCGCTTCTTTTAACCCCTTGATAACCGCTATTTCACTATCGGAAAAGCCCAGCTTTTTAGCTTCCTTCAGAGTTTCAGCATCTAATTGGCGCTCTTTCAAGCGCAGGGAAAAGTCGATAATGTTTTTGATTTTCTTTAAGAAATATTTATCGATGCGGGTTATTTCCCATATTTCCTCGATAGAAAAACCGCGGGTAAAAGCTTCGGCCACTATAAAAATGCGCTCATCATCCGCTTCTTGAAGGCGGTCGCGCAAGGACTGGTCACTGCAGCTTAAAAGTTCGGGCAAGCGTAGTCCTAACAGCCCAATTTCCAGTGAACGAATTGATTTTAAGAAGGCGGCTTCAAAACTGCGGTCAATAGCCATAACCTCGCCGGTAGCCTTCATCTGGGTTCCCAGGTGGCGGTCCCCAAATACAAATTTATCAAATGGCCAGCGCGGTACCTTGAGCACCACATAATCTATCGTAGGTTCAAAACAAGCGCTAGTCTTACCGGTAACCATGTTAGGTATTTCGTCCAGGTTATAGCCCAGGGCAATTTTGGTGGTCACCCGGGCTATGGGATAGCCGGTGGCCTTTGAGGCCAGGGCACTGGAGCGGCTTACCCGCGGGTTTACTTCTATTACATAGTATTTCTTGCTGAAGGGGTCCAGGGCAAACTGAACGTTACAGCCCCCGGCAATTTTTAGTTCCCGGATAATTTTTATGGAGGCAAAACGCAGCATTTGGTACTCTTCATCAGTTAGAGTCTGGGCCGGAGCTACCACTATACTGTCCCCAGTATGAATACCTACCGGGTCAATATTTTCCATACTACAGATGGCAATGCTGTTATCATTAGCATCGCGCATAACCTCAAACTCAATTTCCTTAAAACCGGCCACACTGCGTTCAATCAAAACCTGTTTTATGGGGCTACTCTTTAAACCCTTATTTACAATCCGGCTTAATTCCTCTTCATTCTGGGCGCTGCCCCCGCCGGTACCTCCCAGGGTATAAGCCGGGCGTACAATCAGGGGGTAGCCAACCTTTTCGGCAAAGCGCAGAGCCTCCTTAACCGAATGCACAATATCGCTTTCCGGTATAGGCTCGCCTATCTGCTGCATGGTAGTTTTAAAGGCTTCCCGGTCTTCGGCCCGGTGAATAGCATCCAATGACATACCTAAAATGGGCACTCCACATTCTTTAAGGACTCCCTCGCGGTCCAAGGCTAGAGCCAGGTTAAGTCCTACCTGCCCACCCAAATTGGCGATAATTCCATCCGGTTTCTCTTTCTGTAAAATCTTTTTAACTGTATCAACGGTCATAGGTTCGATATAGACCTGGTCAGCTATATTGGTGTCGGTCATTATGGTAGCCGGGTTGCTGTTTAAGAGTATAACCTTAATACCCTCTTCCTTGATGGCCCGGCAGGCCTGGGTACCGGCATAATCAAATTCAGCCGCCTGACCGATAACAATAGGGCCGGAACCAATAACCAGAACCTTTTTCAAATTCTCTTTAAGCGGCATAACTATTCCTCCAACCGGCTAATATTGTGGTGAGGAGTAACGCCTCACATCATATTCACGAAATCATCCAGGAAGAATCCGGTTTCGCTGTAACCGGGATAGCCTTCCGGGTCAAACTGTACCGAAAACACCGGCAGTTCCAGATGATTTATACCCTCTATGCTGTTATCATTCAGACTTCTCATGCTTATCTCCACCTTCGCCTGGTCCAGTGAAGTTTCATCTATACAATAGCCATGATTCTGGGTGGTAATGTATATACGGTTATTTTTAAAATGGCGTACCGGGTGATTAGTTCCGCGATGGCCAAAATCCAGCCTGCTGATGTTGGCGCCCAGAGCCAGGGCAATAACCTGGTGCCCCAACCCAATACCAAAGAGCGGCTTCTTACCCAACAGCGAGCGGCAGGCGGCAACAGCATAAGAAACTGCCCGGGGGTCCCCGGGGCCATCGGAAAGTAGTACTCCATCCGGATTCAGGTTCAAGATTTCTTCGGCATTGGTGTTGGCAGGTACGGTCAAGACTTCGCAATCCCGCCGAACCAGGGAGTCGATTACCCCTCTTTTAGTGCCCAGATCCAACAAAACTACCTTTTTGCGGCCATTCCCAAACTTCATAATATTACGGCGGGTGACATAGCGTACCAGATCACCCTGTAATTCTTCGGAGGCCATCTTTGCTTTCCTGATTAACCATTCCATCTGTTCTGGGTTATCGGTAATTACCCCGCCCATGGCCCCTTCATTACGAATTACCCTGGTCAAGGCCCGGGTGTCAACTTCGGTTAAAACCGCTATTTCGCTGCGATTTAAGAAAGTTATAAGGTCTAGTTCCATTTCATAATGGCTGGGAAAGTCAGTGGCTTCCCTTAAAACCAGCCCTTTTACGGCACTAGTTTGGGAGGCAAAACTCTTTTCATTAAATCCCACATTTCCTACTAAAGGATATGTCATAACTACTATTTGACCGAAGTAGGAGGGGTCGGTAATTATGTCCTGGTAACTGATCATAGCGGTACTAAAAACTACCTCGCCACTGGCCATGAGGCAGTCGTTAAGCAGTTTGCCGGCAAACACCCGGCCATTTTCAAGAACTAAATACCCTTTCATCGTATCATCTCCTAAAAGCTTACAAGTCGCCTTCACCCGCCAGGCAGACACACGGGTCTGCCCCTACCCCATAATTTTCCCTTCCCTGGCCACTATTTTCCCGGCGCGGATGGTCATATAGGGCCATCCCTTTAACTCCCTGCCAACAAAGGGGGTGTTCTTACCCTTACTGTAAAACTTGGTCGGGTCAACGGCCCTTATCATATTGGGGTCGAGCAGGGTTATATCGGCCATCTTGCCAGGAGTAAGAGTCCCCCGGTCCAGGCCCAGAATCTCCGCTGGTCCAGTGGTAAACAAACTGACCATTCTCTCTATATCCAGTATCCCTGGATCAACCAGTTCATTCATAATTAAAGCCACCGCCGTTTCCAACCCGGAAATACCTGGGGAGGCCAGAACATATTCGCAGTCCTTGCTTTCTAAATGATGGGGAGCATGGTCGGTAGCGATACAGTCTATAACCCCTTCGTTTAAGGCCTCCCTTAAAGCCTCTATATGTTCCCAGGAGCGCAGGGGCGGGCTTACCTTGGTATTGGCATCATAAGTGCCCACGGCTTCATCACTTAAAACCAGGTGGTGGGGAGTTACCTCACAGGTGACATTAATTCCCTCTTCTTTCGCTTCCCTGATTAAATCAACTGCTCCCATGGTAGAAATATGGCATACATGCAGGTGCCCCCCGGTCAGCCGGGCCAGCATAATATCGCGGGCAATCGCTACTTCTTCCGCTTCCGCTGGTATCCCTTTAAGCCCGTATATAATAGAATAATAGCCTTCGTGCATCTGGCCATCGCGGGATAGATTCAGGTCTTCGCAGTGGGCCAGCACCGGAAGAGCAAACATTTTCGCATATTCCAGTCCATTACGCATAACATCCGCCCGCATTACCGGACTGCCATCATCGGAAACGGCTATACAGCCAGCCGAGACTAGCTCAGCCATTTCACTTAATTCATTTCCGGCTCGGCTCCGGGTTATGGTACCGATAGGAAATACATTGGCCAGGCCGGTTTTGCGTGCCCTTTCCCGGATGAAAGTGGCTATGGCGGCATTATCAATCGCCGGTTCCGTGTTAGGCATACAGCATACAGTGGTAAATCCCCCGGCAGCAGCCGCTTTGGAGCCTGATGTAATATCTTCCTTATATTCGTACCCCGGTTCCCTAAGGTGCACATGCATATCAATAAATCCAGGACAAACCAACTTGTCCCTGGCATCTATAACTTCGGCTGCATCATCGGCCAGTTCTTTTTCCACGGTTAAAATACGGCCTTCATCTAACAGTAGATCCATAATAGCATCCAGTCCATTAGCCGGATCTATTACCCTTCCCCCTTTAATTAGTAATCTCATCTTTTGACCCCCCCATCATCAAGAACAAAAGTGCCATCCGTACTGCAACTCCGTTGGTAACCTGTTCGTTTATAACTGCTACATTACTGTCTGCTAATTGACTGGATATCTCCACTCCCCGGTTCATAGGTCCTGGATGCAAAATAAATACATCATCCCGGGCCCGCAGCAAATGCTCCGGGGATAGCATGTAAAGATCGGCATATTCGTCCAAACTGGGGAAAAGGCCTATCTCCTGGCGTTCCCGCTGAATGCGCAGGACGTTGATTACGTCTACCCCATCCAGGGCCTCGTCCAGATTGTAATAACGTTTTACCCCCAGTTTTTCGATTTCCGGAGGCATCAGAGTGGAAGGTCCTACCACCCGTATTTCACAGCCAAATTTACTTAAACCGTATATATTTGAGCGAGCCACCCGGCTGTGCAGGATGTCGCCTACTATTGCTACTTTCAAATTATCCAGGGAGCCTTTCTTCTCTTTAATACTAAACATATCTAAAAGCGCCTGGGTCGGATGCTCGTTGGCCCCATCACCGGCATTTATTATCCGCATTCTAGTGTTACGGGCAACATAATGCGGAGTTCCACTCATGGAATGGCGCATTACCAACAGGTCAAAACCCATTACCTCAATAGTTTTGATGGTATCTCTGATGCTTTCCCCTTTTCGCACACTGCTGGTGTTTACGGTCAGGTTAACTGTATCCGCACTTAAGTATTTCCCGGCTATCTCAAAAGAGGTTCGGGTTCGGGTACTGGGCTCGAAAAATACTGTGGCCAGGGCCTTGCCCCGCAACGTGGGTACTTTCTTAATATCCCGTTTAATAATGTCCTTCATGGGCAGGGCGGTATTCAGGATAAGTTCGATGTCTTCCCGGTCCAATTCTCGCAATCCCAACAAATCTTTTCTTTGTTCAAAACCCACTGTAGCGCCTCCTCCTGATTTTATAGCTTACCACCATAAACACTAAATTACACAGCCATCAAAAAAGCCTTCCTTACATTCAGCAAGGAAGGCCGTTTCTCCGGTAGTTTCTCCCTTGCCAGCCTCTCGGGACTAGATTAAAGGGTTACTATTCCTATGTTTTTACTATTTCCTGAATAACCACCTCGTCTTTAGAATCAATCTCCTTCACCCGAACTGCTATTTCTTCCAGGTGCGAGGTGGGTACGTTTTTGCCGATAAAATCGGCCTTGATAGGCAACTCCCGGTGCCCTCTATCTATAAGGACTGCCAGTTGTATGGATTTTGGCCGTCCCAGGTCTATTAACGCATCCAGGGCCGCTCGAACAGTACGGCCGGTGTATAAGACATCATCCACCAGTACAATAGTTAGACCGTTTATATCAAAATTCACTTCGGTGCGGTGAACCAGCGGTTGTGATGCCAGGGTGGTCAGGTCATCCCGGTAAAGGGTAATGTCCAAAATTCCTACCGGAACACTTACTCCCTCAATTTCTCCAATCCGAGCCGCCAATCTCTGGGCCAGGGGACCTCCACGCCTGCGGATACCAACGACTGCCACATCTTCTATGCCCTTGTTACGCTCAATAATCTCGTGGGCTATACGGGTGAGGGCTCGTTTCATGCCCATATCATCCATAATGACATTCTTATCACGCAGTTGCATGGCCACTCCTCCTTACTTTTAGGTACAAAAAAACCTGCCCCGGCCTTCAAGCCATAAGCAGGCTAAACATCGCTGCATCCTTGCTAGCCTCCCGGGCCAACTTAAAGGTCTCAGATAAGTGTAATAAATTGAAAACCATATGTCAACAAAAAGTGAGGGGTGACCTACAGGCGCAGGGAAACCAGAATGTCTTGAAAATACTGAGGCAGGGGGCTGGTAAATTCAAGGTATTTACCGGTGCGGGGGTGATTAAAACCTAACAAATGGGCATGCAAGGCCTGCGAATCCATGTTAAAATGCTTTTTCCCGGAGCCATACAGGGGGTCTCCTACTACCGGATGTTTAATATAGGCAAAATGCACCCTGATCTGATGGGTGCGTCCGGTTAAAAGCTCCACCTTAACCAGAGTGTAATTATGGTAACGCTCCAGCACCTGATAATTACTGACCGCAGGTCGGCCATCAGCAATTACCGCCATCTTCTTGCGGTCCACTTTACTCCTGCCAATAGGAGCATCAATAGTGCCCAAGTTTTCCTTAATAGTACCGTGCACCAGCGCGATATACTCCCGTTTAATACTATGTTCCTTAATCTGGGCAGCCAGGCTGCGGTGGGCAACGTCATTCTTGGCCACTACCATTACCCCGGAAGTATCCTTGTCTAAACGGTGGACAATGCCGGGCCGGATTTGACCGTTTATACCGGAAAGGTCCTTAATATGATAGAGCAGGGCATTTACCATAGTATAATCCCAGTTCCCATGGGCCGGGTGAACTACCAAACCTTTAGGCTTATTTATAACCGCCAGGTCTTCATCCTGATAAATGATTTCCAGGGGGATATCGCGGGGCTTAAGCTCCAATACCTGCGGCTCCGGGATTTCTATACTGATTTCATCCCCTTCCCGCACATGATAGCTGGCCTTCTGTTTCGCCCCATTGACCAGCACCTGTCCTTCATTTATTAAATTTTTAACTGCTGAGCGGGAAAGCTGCTCTACCTGCTCCGCTAGAAATGCATCCAGCCTTTCCCCGTCCATTTCTTCTTCAACTATAATTAACTCAGTCTGAGACACGCTGCTCACCTTTTTCATCCCATAATAACTTTAATACCAGCAATATACCGCCACAAACAATTGCCATATCAGCAACATTAAATACCGGCCACCAACCCAGGTCGAAAAAATCTACCACATAATTAAGGCGCAGCCGATCCAGCAAATTCCCTATGGCTCCCGCCATAATCAGACCAAAAATCAACTGCATGGTTGCGGGCAGATGCTTCTTACTGTTTATGGCCACCAGTATTACTATAACCAGAATTGCACAAATAAAAAATAACCATGAGTGCCCCTGTAAAATCCCAAAAGCTGCCCCCTGGTTCTGCACATAAGTCAGCCATAGGACCTTATTCAAAACTACCCGACTCTCCCCCGGGATAAAGTTATTTACTACCCATAACTTGGAAAGTTGGTCAATTATTAAAACCAGCAGGGTTGTCAGCCAGAAACGCATTTACTACCCTCCTAAAGATGTCCGTAAAACATTTACTATTTTACGTGAGTTAAAGGTAGAATTCAACCAGCAGGCTTATCGGGGTACGCTTGCCAGGTACGCCGCTTAGGTACGCCACTTAGATGCGCCGCATAGGTACGCTTGTCAACAGGCGAACGAGCGGGCAAACCACCCTCCCCCTTTATCTCCAACTTGTGATGACACATATTAGCACATATAATTAAATAGGAATGTGAAATGGATATAAAGGAAATTATTATGGAAAAAATGAAGGAACAGATACTCAACTTAATAAAACAGGAGCAATGGAACGCAATAAGACAACTGCCCTGGAGCGACTACCTCATACCAGATGTGGCCTCGCTGTTAATCGATTTGAATAAATCCGAAAGGGTAATATTATTTCGCCTCCTGCCCCGGCCTGTGGCAACAGATATATTTTCCTATTTGGAAAAAGAAGACCGTAATTCTCTACTAAAAGATTTGACCAATGAAGAAACCCGCTATCTCCTGACCAACCTGCGTCCGGACGATAGAACCGCATTGTTTGAGGAGCTGCCCGGTCAAGTTACCCAGCGATTGCTTAACCTGTTAAGCCCGGAAGATATGAAAGAGGCTCGGCTCCTGTTGGGCTATCCGGAAGAAAGTGTCGGTCGCCTGATGACTCCCGAATATGTAGCAGTAAGGCCCCAGTGGACTATTCAGGAGGCCATCAATCACATCCGGATAAAAGCGCGCAACAGCGAAACTCTACATACTATTTATATTACCGATAAATCCTGGAAACTCTTGGATTCGCTCGAGCTGTCACGTTTTATTTTGGCCGACCCCCAGGATACGGTGGAAACCATCATGGATAACTCCTTCATCAGTCTCAGTGCCTTCGATGACCGGGAAATGGCAGTTAAAGCTATGCAAAAATATGACGTCTTTTCCCTGCCGGTAGTAGATTCAGGGGGCATACTCCTGGGCCTGGTTACATTTGACGACGTAATGGACGT
>CAZAZH010000054.1:0-12186 GCA_964489585.1 uncultured Syntrophomonas sp. | reverse complement strand
GCAAAATCCATACCCAGGTTAAAGGCATCCTCCAGATTACGCTCTGAAGGCTTAAAGTTCACCCGGTAACCGGGTAAGACCTTCATGCGCAGTGCTCTCAGCCGGTTTTCTATACTCGGTACTGCCTCACCACTCCAACCATAAGCTCCAAAGGCCATAGCTACTTTATCGCCGTGAATGATAGGCGATAGCCGCCCCAACAGTCTCCATACCTGGGGCAGGGCATCACCGTTTACCGTATTGGAGCCCAGGAGTAATCCATCCGCATCGGCTATAGCAGCAACAATACGATCCAGCAGTTCATCATCTTCCAGTTTATCCTCTACCAAACTGAAAGTCTGAATATCGAAATCACCAATGGTATTTACCCCTTCGGCTAGAGTATCGGCCAACATTTTGGTGAAACCGTAGATGCTGATATAAGCCAGGACTATTTTGGGGCGGCCGCTGTCCCCTGCCGTCGGCGGCTGGGACCACTGCCGGTAAAGATCGACGTATTTATCTATATCCTTGCGCAAGACTGGTCCATGTCCGGGTGCCACCATATCCAGGGGCAAATCTGCAATCTTATCCAGAGCCTCCAGTACATAAGGTTTAAAAGGCCCGATGATAGCATCGAAATAGTCCTTATATGAGTCCACAAAATCGCTTTCCATCAGGTCGTTAAAAAGGCGTTCATCAGGATAGTGGCTGCCGAATGAATCGCAGCTAAATAGTATTCTATCCTCTACCAGGTAGGTGTAGATAGTATCTGGCCAATGGAGAAAAGGTGCATTGATAAAGCGCAGGGTTTTACCACCCAAATCCAGCTCTTCCCCGTGCTTAATCTCGTGGGAGGTAAAATTACGGTTAGAGATTTCTTTTAGGAATTGCAGAGCAGTTTGACTGGCAAAAACCTTCAGATTGGGGGCTAAATCCAGTAGTCGGGCTACGGCCTCCGAATGGTCGGGTTCAGTATGATTCATTATGAGGTAATCAATTTCAGAAATGTTCACCAGTGGTTTAATTTTGTCCACGTACTCATCAAAAAATTTGTCTTCACAAACTTCAATCAAGGCTGTTTTTTCTTTTCCCTTGATTAGATAGGCATTGTAGCTGGTTCCGTAATCCGTCGTCATAACCAGGTCGAAAATTCTAAGCTCTGGATCACGTACCCCAACCCAATAAACATCGTCTTTCATTTTAATTGCCTGCATACTATTCCCCCTTTCCTTTGTTGTTAAGACCATCATATGGGAGACCTTGTGAAAAAGCAAGCAAATTAAACTGGAAATAGACCTTGTAATAAAAAGTAGTATTAATATGAACATAACTTTCCTTGTCATCCTGAACGAAGTGAAGGATCTTTCACCGGAATATCATATCAGATCCTTCGCTACGCTCAGGATGAACCCACGAAAGCCACGGGAATTTTCATTGGCGGTTGCTGTGTGCCCTTTAAGGTATGTCCTTCGGGCATGACGGGTTAATACAAAAATAATAGCGTAGCACTTTGTTCTTTTACCTTCCACTAAAGTCATTTAATATAGACATAGAGGGGGGATAGAAATGGCAGTAGTGCAAATTAAAGATAATATTTTTTGGGTGGGGGTAATGGACCCTGAACTTGAGGTCTTTGACATCATTATGAAAACTGAATATGGCACCAGTTATAATTCCTATCTAGTCCGGGGAGAGGAAAAAATTGCCCTTATTGATAGTGTTAAGGAGGAATTTTTTGAAGAATACCTGGCCAAGCTCAAACAAGTAGTTGACCTGGAGCAAATTAATTATTTGATAGTTAACCATACTGAGCCTGACCATGCTGGTTCTATTGAAAGGCTGCTCAATCTGATACCTGGGTTAATCATAGTAGGGCATGCGAATGCGGTGGAATTTCTACGCGAGATCTGTAACTGTGATTTTCCGTATCAAATGATACGTAACCGCAGCGAGATCGACCTGGGTGGTAAAACCCTACATTTTATAAATGCCCTTTTGCTGCATTGGCCAGATACTATGTATACGTATGTCAAAGAAGACAAAGTGCTGTTTTCCTGTGATTCTTTTGGCAGCCATTATCCTGACCAACGCTTATTCAACAATCTTATAGATAAAGATTTAACGGAAGAGCTAAGGGATTATTTTGAGCATATACTGGGACCCTTTAAAATTCCTATGCAAAGGGCCTTGGATCGGCTGGAAAGATATGATATTGATATGATTTGCCCTGGTCATGGCCCAATTTTGCGGGAAAATCTGGATTACTATATAAACCTTTACCGGGAATGGAGTAAAGAAACTACGGCCACAGATACCCGCCCCACCGTTATACTGGCCTGGATTAGTGCCCATGGCTATACCGAGAAGCTGGCCACCAGTATTGAAGAGGGCCTGAATGCAAATGGCGCTTTAAATGTAAAAGTCTATGACCTGGTAACTGCTGACCCGAATGAATTAGCCCGGGAGATTAAAACTGCCTCCGGCTTACTAATTGGTTCACCGACTATTAATAAGGACGCTCCACCCCAGGTCTGGGATTTGCTTACTCGGTTATCCCCGCTGATACATGGTGGTAAGGTGGCGGCAGCCTTTGGGGCTTATGGTTGGAGTGGCGAGGCCGTGCCTATCATAGAATCCCGACTAAGGATGCTGCGTATGAAAATAATGCCCGGTTTGCGGGTACGCATGAAACCGACCGTATCTGATTTAGAGCAGGCTAGTGATTTTGGCAAACGTTTTGCCCGAGCAATGCTAGGAGAAGATGTTAGGCTGGAGGGAGATCTAATATTTCAGGCAGAGGCAAACCCTAATAACACCTATGATTTCAAGCTGGAAAATTATCAAAGGATTTACCAAAATTCTGATATTATGGTCTACTGGAACCCAGAACAATGTACCCATGATACCAATTGTTTTTCCACCCTACCAACCGTTTTCAATACTGAAGCACGCCCCTGGGTAAATATTGACGGTGATGATCCTTATGCAATTATAAAAACGGTTGATGGTTGTCCATCAGGTGCATTAAGGTACTCACTTCCGGAAGGTTCAAAGGTTAACCCAGATCAGGCCCGAGGACCAGGATGGATACATTATTATGATAAAGAATAAGGAACTACCGGCACCTGGCTCCAACTGCCAGGTGCTGGCTTAATACATTCTTAGCCCTTTTTCAGATTTTCATCTTTAACTATCCCAGTTATGAATTTGCGGTAGGGGTCATAGCTGAATTCAGTAAAATAGGCTCTTCGTGGTGACTGTACATCTTTTAACCCCCATACCAGGTAATTAACCGCATCCTGTACCGCCTTACCGCAATGACTGCAATAGATACAATCAGCTTTAGTGGCTCCCAGCATTTTTAACTGTTCATCACAACAGCGAATATTATTAATTCCATTAAAGCTTTCATCGTATAGAAAACCCTGTTCATCCAGAGCTTCCTTGAATGAGACCAGGCGATTATTGGGGAAATTGTCCTGTAGTTCATAACGGGTATCGGGAATATCAGTTTCCTCTACCAGTATCCAGTCCTCTCTCTTTTCTACATATAACCAGTAGAGGCGGGCATATATTGGTTCCCGCGTAACCCAGGAAAACCATTCTTCTCCATCGTGGGAAGCCAGACCTCCCCTAAGATAAAAATCAAAACCCTTACTTGCTTCCGGTAAATCTCTTAATAGAGTAAGCTTATAAATCATCCCATGCTCTCCTTTTTCCCTGATATTATTGCTGGTAGTCGGGGTGCCCTTCCGGCATAACGGCCCATGAGTTCCCATCTTTAGTCCGGCAAATTACCTTATAGATGCCTGCATTTAAAATAATTCTTTTACATAAAAAACAGGGCTCGGCATCAATTAGCTCCCCACTCTTAACATCAAAGCCGGATAGATAGAGGGTAGCACCGAGAGTTTTATCCCTCCCCGCATTAATTATGGCATTCATTTCAGCATGCACACTCCGGCACAGTTCATATCTTTCCCCACTAGGTATCCCCCGACGATCACGTTCACAAACTTCTAAATCGCAGCAGTTAGGCAGACCCCGAGGAGCTCCGGAGTACCCGGTGGAAACTATGGCATCATCCTTCACAATCACTGCACCAAAATTACGCCGCAGACAGGTACCACGCGCCGCTACATCCAGAGCAATGTTCAGGTAATAGTCGGTTTTACTTGGCCTGGGTTTCAATAATATCACTCCTAGTTTTCGCCTTTACTTGTTCATCATCGTTAAGGTAGGATCTTTACTTCACCAACCGCACCAGTTTTTCCAGATAGTCTAGGAACTTGAAATTAATAACTACATCGACATTACGGTAATTCCATAGTCCCGAAAGACGAATAGACTCATTCGGACAATAATTTCCCAACCAGGCAGGGGAAGGCGCATCCAGGGTAATCTCAGCATTGCAATTACTAAGCAATGCTACCGCATTACGTTTAATAAACTGGTTTAATTGATCTGGCCGCGAACTGCGATCTGTTGATATCCAGAGGAAAGGCATATTGTTTATTATATCACTTACTTTTTTTTCTACAGCATGTTCCTTCTTTCTGATAGAGGCATTGGCAATATCTAGTTTTTCCCAGGAAGGGCAAACCAAATTATCCCGGTTAATTAGTGCGCCCCCAACATGATAGCGAAAGTTGGATATCCGGTGATTCCCTCCTCCAGAAAACTTACCACTGATTGGTCCCCGGTGTTCCCGTAAGCGATCCCATAAAGGGCTTTGAGGGCTTTCAGAATACTTAGAAACCCCCACCCTGACCACCCGCATTTGTTTGCTGTTATCCCGCATTTCTCCTGATTCAAAAAAGAAGTAGACTCCTTGTTGGGGCCACTCCATATATATGTCGGATGTAGCCAATGTACGGGTACCAGTTTTTGATTGTAGTTCCATTAGAATGTCATAAAAATGATTCAAGTGTTCTAATCTATCCATATTAAGACTCCTAAAGACGCGTCTTTATATTTTAATCAAAATTTAGTGTTATTCATAAGAAATCAGTGTCCTTCAGTGTCTATTCTCTTATTAACAGCCATGGCCTTAAGGCAATACCCTAAGGGGCACAAGGCAAACAAGTATGAAAATATCTCAAAAAGACCGCGTGTGCCCTTCAGGGTACCCCCGCGATATATTCTAAGTAGTTTTTTTCATCGGTGGATCCTTTAAAATTATTTTCATTATGATACCTGCCCCATCGGCCATAGCCTCCACCTTATCACCCGGATTGATGCCGCTTAAGGTAATAGCACTCCCATCTTCTTGGCACAAGGTCGCAGCGGTATCCAGGTTATATTTTTTATTCTTTTTTAAAATAAGCTGCCGACTTTCGCCACTAGCAGCAATTCCCTCCACCTCACCCGCAACCTTCTTCCATTCCGGTCTGCCGGTAATTATGATTTCTAGGGGAATTTCATCATCAATACCTTCGGGTTCTGGGTCCAGATAGTTAATTTTTACTTTATCACCCCTTATTACGTAGTCATTACGGCCATCCTTATTTACAATCCGAGCTCGATCCCAGTAATTAAACCAGGACGGTTGATTGCTTTTTGAACCCTTATTCTCCAGGTCCAGCCTTTTTCCGGTTACATTACTAACATTACCGGATAGGCTTTTGGTTGCCAGCACAGCAACCTTTATAACCTCGTCACCAGAAAGGTAAGCATCTACAAATGTACCAGGTTTCAGGGCCTGGAAACCTTTAGTTTTATTTTTCCCGGCGCTATCCAATTCCGCCCCCCAGGATAGAGGTAATATCCTTTCCTTCCCGTTCAAATCCACCAGGGTTAACAAGCTATCCTGACCCAGGGCTACCGCTCTTATGGTTCCCCTTATCCGGTCTTCTTGGGTCGCTGGTCTTTTCTCCAGCAGAGTTATACAGGCAGCCTGTTTTTTGCTATCCAAATAAACTGTTACCCGCCAGTGCAAAATCTGCTGGTAGGGACACTCATTTCCGTTTTTAAAACACTTAACTTCCGGTGATAATTTGTACTTTTTGCTACCCTGCAAAGACAGCAATTCTATCTCGGGTGGATTAGGTTTAAAATCTATGCGCGGTATCCATCCCTCTACCTGCCGGTCAGTTACTGATTGCAACCAATTGTTTTTTATTAAATTATCCAACAGAGCAGCAGCTTCGCCTCTTTTTAAACCATCCCCGGGGCGAAAAGTACCATCAGTAAAACCGCTAATAATTCCAGCGTTGGCAACTACCACAATACTGTTAAGGTATTCAGGCGGCGCTTCGTATAAATCGGTAAACGGAGTAACTTCTGCAGCATCGCTTACAGGTAGTTTCAATAAGCGGCATAAAAGCCCTGCGGTTTGGGCCCGGGTAATAGGATTATTACCATTAAAATTATCCAGCCATGACTTATCAATCAAGTTATCCACTACTGCCTGGTCAAGATAGCTTTGTCCCCAGGCAACCTGAGGGATACTTACTGAAGTAACCGGTGGATTTTTAACCCGACTGGCGTTTTTACTTTTATCCAGATTATAACCTGCTGCCCGCATAAACAGAACCAGGGCCTCCATCTCTGATAGGCTCTGTTCGGGGCGAAATTTCCCATCCGGATAACCCCTTATCAGGTCTACTACATTGGCACGGCAAACTGCTTCGCGAGACCAATGACCCTGCAAATCCGGAAAGAGAGCAGCATTTGCCGGCTGGAGAGAAAGCAAAGTCATAACTGCAACCAGCATAGCTATTGAGATAATTCGCTTAAACATTTTCAACATAATCGGTTCTCCTTGCGACTTCTTCCTCTACTATTTCAAAGCTATTAACGGTTGGGGGTAACAGATACTCCGTCAGCATTATCCCGTATTTTATACAGATTTCCTTTCTGCGTGCAAACATAAAGGTAGCCATCTGGGCCCAGCAACGGTGCATTTTCAATAGCCCCCTCCAGTTCGCGGTGCCAATCCAGACGTCCATTACTACCGATGGCATATAGAAGACCTTTACTGCTACCTGCATAAATCCGTCTATTATCCTCATCTACCGCTGGCACTGAAACCAGGTTGGAAAGACGATTTTCATATTTTAAAATTCCAGTACTGGCATCTAATCCATAAATACTGCTTCCACCCACAACATAAAGTGAATCACCAGATAAGACTGGTGCAGTAAGGGTATTCGTTACCTTAACATTGTACTGCCATAATGGTTTCTTTCCGTTGTTGCGGTCAAAACAGTATATCCTTCCCTGATTCAACTTTCCAGATGAAGACTTGCCTCCGGCCTGTTGCTTTGATGGTTTAAGTGTGGCCGTCACATAAACCCGCTCCTGCTCTCCGGGAACAATATTAACTGCAATGAGGTCACCCATCCAGTAATTCCAAAGCAAGTTTCCCTGGCTATCTATGACTACCATTTTGTAAGCCGCTTTTTGGTCTGTATAGACTGCAAAAAATGTCCTTTCATCAGCAGCACAATCCATAAAACTGCGTTTGTCTGCAGTTTTAGTGGTAAAACGATCGGAGTTATTCCAGGGCGAAAAGTTCCAGATTGTATGCCCATTTGTATCCAAAGCATAAAGGGCATAAGGTAATGGCAGGTATATCAGGTTATTAGATCCCCTGGCTAACTGAGGTTCCTTATCCTTACCGCCTGGCAAAGCGGTAAAACTCCATCCTCTGGCCCCATTTATTTTCGTTTCTACCACCACACCTTTACCAGCGGTAAAGATGGAGCCTTTTTCCGTAACAATTGGGGTCCCCATCTTACCATTGCCAACTTTAGTTTCCCATAACAAATTGCCCTGCAGGTTAATGCAGAGCATTTTGCTTCCAGCTAGAATAATCAATTTATCATCGGGAACCAGGATTAATGGTTCGGAAGGTTTACCAAGACCGGATAATTTCCAGATTATTTGACCCTTCTGACGAGTTTCGGATGGATGATTATACTGCTCTAGTTTAGGTACTGCCTGGGCAGTCAGGGGGAATATGAACACAAATATCATAAAAACAACCAGAAATCGCCTCATGATATTCCTCCCGCTTCCAGTTTTAGTTAGCCCGCTCCATTCTATTCATTTCTTCTATGTTTTTACAGATTTTCTTAATGGTGCGGGGATATACTACCAGGTTACCACTATCATAGTTTTGAATATAATCTACTAACTCATGTCTGCCTATGATCGGAATATCGCATTTAGCCTTCTTATTATACCGCATAGTAACCTTATCACAGGACAAAACTATAATACCCTGAGTGGGTAAATTCCTTACTCCCACTACCCGGTTTAAAAATCCTTTCAAACGATACTCATGGGAATCCACCTGACCGGCCGGGTTATTAATAATCTTGGAATAACCATTTTTCTTATGCAGTATCCAGTTCCCCCGGCTATCGACATCAATAATTCCTCCACGTTCGCCACCATAGTTTTTGGTTTCGATGTGGAAAATCCCATTAGGCCCAATTACCACACTATCATACTCATTCGTATGTAAAGCATCTGGTCCCAGTTTAATGTTATGGTATACCTTATAACGAGAATTGGGCTTCTCCAGGGGAGTTAAAATCGATTGTACCTTGTATTCTCCTTTATCCCCAGCTTTAATTATCTCTTTCTGCTGTGCTAACTTCTCGGTCCTTTTGTTAAATGCCCATATAAAATAGATAGTTGCCAGAAATACCAGGAATATAGGGGATAGCATTAATAATGTTTTCATTTTTCCTCCTTTCTTTAATTAGTATATTTTAATGAAAATTTTTACTCTATCCGGGGTCGCGACAGTTGACGATTTTTGCCCATATATTATAAGCATATACTGGTTTCCATTTTAAAATCAAGTGATTATTGTCTAATTATTAGGTATGAACCTGTCTAATCTGGGTACAAACTACACTAAAGGAGGTTTTTATTTAATGAAAGAAGATAGGAAAAAAGATTTGGTAAGTATCCAGGATTTTATCCTGAATAACCCTCAAGCCTTAGATGAGTTCAAAGATTCTTTTGGTGATAGTGTTTACGACTGGAGCGATACAGAGGAAGTGGAAGATGTTCTGGAATCGCCAGAAAAGTGAGGAGGATGGGGTGTAGGACACAGGGGGACGTTTTTGGTGTGTCATAGTAATGACACACCAAAAACGTCCCCCTGTGTCATTACCCCTGTGTCATTTAAAAAGTCAGTTGAAATAACGGTTCTATCAGAGTATAATATTGCGTGTACGATTATTATAATGCGGATGTGGCGGAATTGGCAGACGCACCAGACTTAGGATCTGGCGAGTAACATCGTGGAGGTTCGAGTCCTCTCATCCGCACCATAAGAAAAATAAGAGGGTTTTAACCCTCTTTATTGTTTGTCTTTTTACTACTATATAAGATTTTACTGTCTTTTGAATAATAATTAGGGCAAAAAAAAGTAGCCCCACTACGATATTTTTACCTTTTTATTCTCCCCATCCCAATCCACTTTATAACCCATAGCTTCTGCCAGTTGCCTAACCGGGGCAAAGGCTTTATCGCCCAGTATAGTTACTGCCAGGCTACGACTAGCAATTACGACTCGGGCAGCATTGGCTTTATTGTCATCTCTATCCGGTGGCGGCAATAGTACGGCAGTTCTAGTCTCATTCAGCCATTCCACCTGCCATCCCAGGGCAGTTGCTATTTCCCTTACCGGTCCATACGCTCTATCCTCATGTAAAAAACCGTTTATGCTGTTATTCCCAGCATCTATAACGATTTTAGGAGAATTATCTGTTGTATTTGGCCTGACTAAATCGTTTAACAGCCTGTTCCAGGGAAAGCCAGGTCCAGGATCGTTTTTGCGATTAACACTATCCAGTAAATAGTGCCCGATAATATGATTGCGGTCTGGGGGAATGCTATGCTTTTTAACCAGCACCTGATGCAATTCCAGTGTAGCCTGGTACTGGTTTTCTGTAAGGGACTCCCCCGCCAGGGCCTCATGTTCGATACCCAGGGTATAATAATTGGGGTTGCTGCCGTCATATAATGACCAACCAGGTTTATTAACAATTCCTGCATGCCAGGCAGTGTCCTCATCCTTAATCAACTGGTATACTCCCCCACCTTTGGTTACCAGATAATGAGCACTGGCCTTGGCCGCCGGGTTACGCAACCAGTTTAAGGTTCCCGGCATCAACCCGGCTGTTATATGATTAACAATCGCTATTATCTTCCTTCCCCTGCGCCCGATGGTATAATTAGGTGAAGGTGCCCAATGAATCTGCATTCGTATCCCTCCTTAACACAAGCCCTCTTTAGTATTACAACTGTTGTACTATACCATAATATGGTGTCTCGGGGAGATTTGCGACTGGGTTAATATGTTTCACGTGAAACATTGTAAAAGATTAATTTTTAATTTACGCGGCGCTGATTAATCCTCCCATAATTCTGCAGCTAGTTTCTCTATTTTTTCTTTACGTTTATGAGTAGCTTCCGGGTCTATTATCCAGTGATCATCCTGAAAAACTAATACATCTCCCTCCCGGGCCTCGTCTGGCAGCATCTGGCGGGAAATGTTTTTATAACCATCCGCAAATTCCATGACGGCAAATTCCCCTTCAAAACGGTCAATAACAGCTCGCATAATAAACCTCCTTATGGCTGACATTTGCTGCAGGGTAAATATCCCTTTTCTACAGCTTCATCCCTGGTCTTAAAGTAAACGCGGTTCTTTTCATACGGTAAACTTTTGCAGTCACTGCGATGAAATTTTAATGAGTTTTTATTACCTATGTACATATTATCCTGCCTTTGTTCCGGCGGGTTTTTCAAATTTTTGTTATTGACTTCGGCAGTACCGATATTGATACTATGGCCATCACTCTTCATAATAATAGTTCCATGCAAATCAGTACGGTAAACCTTTACTCTAGCAGCCTCCAAAGCTGCAAGGGTCTCCTGGTGGGGATGCCCATAATCATTATCTATCCCGCACATTATTACTGCATATTGTGGTGCTACTACTTTTAAAAAGGCCGGGCAGGTACTACTGGAACTTCCATGGTGCCCTACTTTAAGAACATCAGCTTTTAAATTTTCACCACTGAGGAGCATCTCCTTTTCCGAAAATTCCTCAGCATCACCGGTAAGAACAAATGAAACATCGCCGTAGTCTATTCTAATGACCGCACTGTAATTATTAAGATCACCATAATCCTCCCCAACCGGGGCTATAAAACGGGCCTGTACTCCTTCCAGAGGTATTTCTACCCCTTTACGAGCGGTACTAATCTTTAAGTTCTTCCCCTTAATTGCCTTGAGCAGTGCTTCGAAGGCGGTAGTATTATGAGTAACCCGGGGCAGATAGACTTTTTCTACCGGGAAGTTATTTATTATTTCGGCCATTCCGCCGATATGATCGGAATGGGGGTGAGTACCTACTACAACCGCCAGTTGCTTTACTCCCTGGTTACTGAGGAATTCACTGATATTTTCCCCTTCTTCGCTTTTGCCCCCATCAATCAGCATGCGTTCACCTGCAGGGGTTTTGATTAAAACGGCATCCCCCTGTCCGCAGTCAATAAAACAGATTTCCAGTTCGCCGCTTTTACTCTCTTTTTTTTGATTATCAAATGATAAAACATTTTGTTCTTTAACGGTACTGCTACCTATAGAGCAACCACCAAGCAACGATAGTAAAAAGAGCAATATTAACAACATAGTCCAATGTTTTTTCATCAAGTTAAAACCTCCAAAAATAGCTGTATAAAATCATTATACACCTCCCACCTCATGAAAGTTTTTCCACCGGGTAACGTAAATATAATTAAAACCATAAAGGAGGATTTTTATGCGGGTTGGAAGTAATAAGCACTGGCTCTTATCAGGTCTGCTACTATTGGTTATGATATTTGGGATATGTGGTGTAGTTTATGCGATTAACAGCCAGGCTGAAAAGCCCGAGGTTCCCAGGACAATAAATAAGATAGAAAAGCTTCCGGTAGTAGGAACGGTGGAAAAATTACAAGAACTGCTATCCAGTTCTGGCGCTTTGCAAAAGGAAGGATTATACGATGGACGTGGGATGGTAATGGAAAAGAGCATGATAAGAGGGGCCGGAGCCACCGATCAGGCAGCGGTACCTGCACCTGCGGCTGCTCCTACCGGCAATACCATATCTGACTATTCAGCGACCAATGTTCAGGTTCAAGGTGTAGATGAAGCTGATATAGTAAAAACTGACGGCAGTTATATTTATAC
>CAZAZH010000053.1:0-12201 GCA_964489585.1 uncultured Syntrophomonas sp. | reverse complement strand
TTTGAGCTGGTCGGCCTGGCCTCGCAGGCTACCAGAGAAGCGCGTGAGCGGGTTAGATCAGCTCTAAGGAACTCGGGGTTCGAGTATCCCAACCGTAAGATTATTATCAACTTGGCTCCGGCAGATATAAAAAAAGAAGGTAGCCATTTTGACCTGGCCATAGCTCTGGGTATTCTAATTGCTTCTGAACAGGTGGAATGCTTGCCTCTTGATAAATACTACTTCTGTGGAGAATTATCACTTAACGGCGACCTGCGTATGGTTCCAGGTGTTTTACCCATGGTCTTGGAATTGGCTAACAGTCAAGCTAATGTCAGCTTTATTATTCCTGCAGGTAATATCCATGAAGCCGGGTTAGTTAATGAGGTAAAATCATTTGCCGCTGACAGTTTGAAGGAAATATGCGGTTTTATACGGGGTGAAAACGTTTTAACCCCGGTACAAGCCTATTCTCCCCAAGAATCTTTCCAGGATACTATTCCTGACTTTGCTGACGTTAAGGGGCAGGAATCGGCCAAACGAGCACTCTTAATCGCTGCTGCGGGCATGCATAATATTCTTTTAATTGGTCCTCCCGGTGGTGGTAAAACCATGCTGGCACGTCGATTACCTGGAATTTTGCCTGAAATGCAGCGAGATGAAATTTTGGAAACTACGCGCATTTATTCAGTAGCTGGTTTACTTGGCAGCAACAACCCGCTGGTAAACCAAAGACCTTTTCGGGCACCTCATAAGAATGCTTCCAGTGCCAGCATTATAGGAGGAGGAAGAATTCCCCGTCCCGGAGAAATTAGTCTGGCCCAAAATGGAGTATTATTTCTGGATGAATTCCCGGAATTTAGCCGCGATGTACTGGAAGCACTGCGGCAACCACTGGAAGATAGGGTAGTAACGGTAGCACGGGCTCAGGCTACCTGCACCTATCCGGCTAACTTTACCCTCATCGCCTCTATGAATCCATGTCCATGTGGGCATTATGGTTCCGATTTAGAATGTAATTGTACTCCTCCCCAGATACAGAGATACCTGGGCAGAATCTCCGGACCTCTCCTGGATCGGATGGATTTACATGTGGAAATACCCCGGGTAAAACTTGATCAATTAAAGGAACATAGTGGAGGAGAAAATTCTGCATCCTTAAGAGAAAAGGTTATAAAAGCCCGGGATATCCAGCAAAATCGCTTTGCCCGCAGTAAAATCAAGCTTAACTCGCAGATGAGACCAGCAGATGTGCGCAAGTTTTGTAGCTTGGACGAGGCTTCCCAAAACTTGCTTAAAAGTGTTTTTGACCGTTTGCGTTTAAGTGCCCGGGCTTATGACCGGGTGTTAAAGATTGCCCGCACTATTGCTGACCTAGAAGCAGTGAAACATATAAAAACCGCACACCTGGCTGAAGCCCTACAATACCGCAGCCTGGATCGTAAATATTGGAATAACTAGGGTAGAGCGAACCAAACGTCCCTGCGTTACCAACATTGTCAATAACCCCGTCCCCGCGACACGTATATCGTATATCACGGGGATATTCCTTCTGATATATATCAAAAGGACCGTCCCCATGATATATGATATATTAGGCGAAAAGCCCCTCCTAATGGAGGGGCTTTCACCTTGCATAGCTCATTCACTCTCTCTTTATTTATCCCCCATTCCAGGTAAAACACCTGAAATGGAGGCAGTGAATGACCACTTAGTTTAGTTTGGCCTGGTACTCACTATTAAAGTTTTTGAGAGTGGTTAACACTGGTGCCGGTGCGGCCTGGCCCAGACCACAGAGGCAGGCTTTGGACATAACTGTTCCCAGTCTTTCCAGAAGGGATAAGTCCCCACTACTGCCTTGACCAGCATCTAGTTTTTCCATCATTTCATGGATACGTTTGGTACCTTCCCGACAGGGATTACATTTGCCACAGGATTCATGTTCAAAGAAACCTGCAATCCTGGCTACTACATTAACTATGTCGCGAGTCTCATCCATTACAAAGACTGCACCTGAACCCAGCACAGCACCTATAGCCGTCATGGAATCAAAATCAATGGGTGTGTCCAGCATGGATTCCGGTATAAAGCCACCAGAAGTACCGCCTATCTGAACCGCCTTGAACTTCTTGCCATCCTTGATGCCGCCGCCAAAGTCATAAATAACCTGGCGAATGGTGGTGTTGGTAGGCACTTCATAAACGGTGCGGTTGTTGACATCACCAGTTAGGGTTAAAACTTTGGTACCAGGATATTTTCCTGCCCCTATGGATTTATACCAGTCTGCACCTTTTTCCAGTATTATCGGGATATTGGCAAAGGTTTCAACGTTGTTTACTATAGTGGGCTTTTGCCATAATCCAATAACCGGCGGGAACGGTGGTTTGAAACGGGGTTCTCCGCGATTACCTTCAATGGATTCAATCAGGGCACTTTCTTCACCGCAGACATAAGCTCCGGCGCCCATTCTCACTTCAATATCGAAGTCTCCCAGGACACCCTTTGCTTTAGCCTGAGCTATTGCCTGATTAAGGATATCAACTACATAAGGATATTCACCCCGGCAGTAGATATAGCCTTTATTGGCTCCTATGGCATAACCGCATATGGCCATACCTTCCAGCACTGATTGAGGGTCATTTTCCATTATGGTACGGTCTTTATAAGTTCCAGGTTCACCTTCGTCAGCATTACAGACCACATATTTTTGCTCGGACTGTACCTTATAGGAAAAGCTCCATTTCATGCCACAATTAAACCCGGCCCCGCCGCGTCCCCGCAGCCCGGATTTTTTTACTTCTTCTATTAATGCTTCCTGTCCCATCTGACGTGCTTTTTCCAGGGACTTGTAGCCCCCGGCATTAATATAGTCTTCTATTCTCAAGGGGTCTATTTTACCCATGTTACGCAAAACGATGCGCATTTCCTCAGCCATTATATTCCCTCCTTTCATTATTTGTATGCGGCCAGAATGCCGGGTATTTTTTCTGGGGTTATGTCGCCATAAGGCTTGCTGTTAATGGTTATCACCGGAGTAGCCTGGCACTGGCCTATACATTCGCAAAATTCCAGAGCAAATTTACCATCAGCAGTGCTTTCTCCCATCTTGATACCCAGTTCTTTTTCTAAAGCGTTAACTACTTCTTTAGCACCGGCTACATGACAGGGGGCACTTTCACATATGCGAATTACATTTTTGCCCCGCTCTCCCACCTTTAGATATGAATAAAATGTTGCCACCCCATATGCTTTGGCCAGGGGCAGGTCAAAAACCTGAGCTGCATAGGCTATAGAATCTTCAGGAATGAAACTATATTCCCTCTGCAAGGCATGATAAGCTTCAATAAGGCCACCGGGAAGATCTTTATACTGGTTAATTATTTCCTTGAAGTCTGCCATTACATTTTCACCTCCCTGGGGATATAATCATCTATTTATCAAGAAATTAAAATAAATCCATTTCTTGTAACGTCTTTCAAGGTATTTAACAGTTTTCAGCCTGTTGTAACCTTATACTACTGGGATCGAGTAAAATAACCGAAACTAAAGTACCTGCTGCAATTGCCGGACTCCCGACAGGTAAGTCAATCAAAGCGTTACAGTTTACCAGCGAACGAATCATGCCAGGCTTTTGCCCAGGTAAAACTTTTACCTTCCAGGTGTTGCCATTAATAGCTAAGCAGGCCCTTACGAAGCGTCGCTCACTACCTTTAGCCCCTATATTATCCAGACATTGAGCTTTCACCCTGGGGGTATAAGGCTCTTTTCCCTGGAGAGCACGAATTACCGGAGCAACTAGCAGTTCATAACCTACAGCACAGGCGGCCGGATTACCGGATAGGGAAATAAGGCGTTTCTTATTCCATCGTGCAGCCCCATTATGGCCTCCTGGTTGGATGGGAACTCCCCAGAAAAGCATTTCCCCACCCATTTCAGTAAAAAGTGATTTCGTCTGTGCTTCTTTACGGGCATAAGTGCCACCTATAGTTATTAAAAGGTCGGCTTCTTCTATTATGTCCCGCATGTAAGCTAGCAGTTCAGCCCGCCCTTTATTACCAACAACATTCAGAGCTGCAATTTGAGCACCATCTCGCCTGGCCAGAGTAGCAATTAAAGGTCCGTTACTATCTCTTAAACAGCCGGGGCCGGGAGTCTCTTTCCAGGATACCAGTTGTTCCCCCAGGCTGAGTATCGCTACCCGGGGACTGCTATATACCTGTACTTCAGACCTTCCCTGAGCAGCCAGTACTGATATTAAACCGGGAGAAATTATACTCCCTTCCAAGGCATACAGCTCACCTGCTTTAAAATCCTCACCCGCCTGGCGAATAAATTCGCCTGACCTGATTGCTTTGTCCAGGTAGATTTCAGTTCCCCCAATTTCTACCTCTTCATGGGGAACCAGAGCCGTACCGCCATGGGGAATAACTCCACCAGTTCTTACCTCTATAGTCTCTCCGCTGTTTAATGGAAGAGGTAATTGCTCTGCTGAAAGGGTGCCGACTATAGACAGTTTTCTATGGCCATCAAGATCATTTGCATGTAACACATAACCATCCCGTGCTCCTGAGGACCAGGCAGGAAGATTTTCTCCTGCAACCAAATTCTCAGCCAGAGTCCGGCCACTAGCTTCCAGTATGGACAACTTCTCTGCAGCCGGCGGGGTAAGGTTTTGTAATAAAAGCTGCTGGGCTTCTTCCAGACTTACATCAAGCAACACTGCCTGACCTCCGTTCTTAAAAACTGCAACTTTTGCCAAAGGGGCAAATGGGATAGTGACAGACTTTACATTCTTCACAAAATCCACCATGTCCCAGTGCTACTATATCTGCCCGGTTTATACGTTCACCGGCAAAAATTCGAGGCAATAAAAGGTCAAAAGTAGTGGTACGACTGAACAACGCACCGGCCGGAACACCACATATAGCAACGTGTTCGCGGTAAGCTACCATGTTCTGGGTACCCGGAAGAGCCGGTGCCCCGTAAAAAACTACTTCTGCACCGCTGGCTCTTATACCCACAGGTGTGACATCGTCAGGGTCTACTGACATACCACCAGTAACCACAACAAGTTCAGCGCCTTCTTGAATATAGTTGTTTATTTCCTGGGCTATTATCTCGGGATTATCAGGGACAATAACCTGCCCCATGATTCTGCCCCCAAATGGACTTACTTTTTTACGGATTAACCTGCCAAAACCATCTTTAATCTGGCCATTATAAATCTCACTTCCGGTAGTAACAATTCCTACCCAAAGCGGGCTAAAAGGCATAACCGAAATGAGTGGTTCCGGGTCGGAAGCCAACTTTTCGGCTTCCTCCAGGATATACCTTTCAATGGCCAGAGGTATCACCCGGGTACCTGCCACCAGTTGCCCTTTAACTACTGGTCGTTTATTATGCATGGTGGCAAAAACGACGTTTTCCAGGTTGTTAATCCAATTAAGCCGATTTACATCTATATTTAGCAATCCATCATACTGGGCACAGAGATTAACCCGCCCCTGGCTGGGTTCTGTATAGCTTAAACCCTTACCGGCTGCTTGCCGGGCTAGTCTGGTAGCAGCTTCGTCCTCGTGGACCAGATTATCCTGCGGTTCCCATACATAGATATGTTCCTTACCCATATCTAATAGTATAGGAACATCAGCCGGGGTTATTAGCTGTCCCCTGCGGTAAGCCCGGTACTTTTCTCTTCCGGGTACCACTTTGGTAATATCATGACAAAGCTCTAAACCTACTGCCTCTTGAACAGGTACCTTTTTCATTCTTAAGCCTCCTACAATTTTGCCAGCTTTACAGCACAGACCTTATATTCACCAGTCCCGGTAATTGGATCCAAATGATGACTGGTAATGGCATTGGTAGGAGTTTCACTGTAGTGGAATGACATCCAGATTACACCCGGCAGTACCCGGTCAGTAACCTTGACGGCAGTTTCAACTTCCCCTCGGCGGGAAGCAACCTTTAGTTTATCACCGGTAACGACCCCAAGTTTTTCAGCATCTACAGGATTTAATTCTGCCCACTCACGATCCCATATGCTCATGATACCCGGCGAATATGGGGTGGTAACATTGTAGTGATGCAAAATTCTCCCGGTCGATAACAGGAAGGGGTATTCCTCATCCGGCATTTCTCCGGGTGGTATATGCTCGGAAGGCTGGAAGAGTCCCAGTCCACGAGAGAATTTGCCTGCATGCAGGAACTGGGTGCCAGGATGATCCAGGGTCGGACAGGGCCACTGTAAGCCTTTTTTGTCCATCCGTTCATAGTTAGTTCCAGCCATGGAGGGCGATAGAGAAGCCATCTCATTCCAAATGTCCTCAGGGCTATTATAATTTACCGGATAACCCATAGAATTAAACATTTCACAAATGGTTTCCCAGTTGGCCTTGCCGGGAATAGGTTCTATAGCCTTGCGTACTCTCTGGATACGGCGTTCAGTATTGGTAAAGGTACCATCACATTCTGCAAAACTGGCTGCCGGCAGGATTACATCAGCATATTCCGCTGTCTCGGTGAGGAACAGCTCTTGAACTACCAAAAATTCCAGTTTTTCCAGGGCGCCCCGAATGTGATTACTATCCGGGTCAGTTAATACCGGGTTTTCGCCCAGGATATACATGGATTTAACCGTACCTTCATGGGAAGCTTCAAACATCTCCGGAATCTTTAAGCCCACTTTATCCGGCATGGGTCTTCCCCAGGCCTTTTCAAATTTTTCTTTGATCTCAGGATTAGTTACTGCCTGGTAACCGGAATATACATTGGGCAGAGCTCCCTGGTCGCAGGCTCCCTGAACATTGTTCTGCCCGCGGATGGGGCAAACGCCTACACCGGGACGTCCCAGATGCCCGGTCAGCATAGCCAGGTTAGCACAGCTCATAACGTTACGGGTTCCACAGATATGTTCAGTTATGCCCAGGGTATAGAAAAGCATAGCTTTGTCGGTAGTAGCATAAAGACGTGCTACAGCGTACAAATCATCAACCGGAATTCCGGTTATTTCTGATACTTTTTCCGGAGGATAATTTTCTACTATAGCCTTTAGCTCTTCATAATTTTCCGTACGTTCTTCGATGAACTTTTTATCTTCCAGACCTTCTTTAATAATGATGTGCATAAGTCCATTCAGGAGAGGAATATCGGTTCCTGGATTTTGACGGAGCCAATAGTCGGCTTCATCTACCAGGTCAATATGGCGAGGATCACAAACAACCAGTTTGCACCCATTACGGGCCGCTTGTCTCATCTTGTAACCAATTACCGGATGAGCTTCGGTAGTATTGGTTCCAATTAAGAACATTAATTCGGCATCAGTTGAAATCTCATTAATGGAGTTGGTCATTGCGCCGCTTCCAAAGGTGGTGGCCAGACCGGCCACAGTAGGCGCGTGTCAGGTACGGGCGCAGTGGTCAACGTTATTATTGCCCATAACTGCGCGGGTGAATTTTTGTACCAGATAGTTTTCTTCATTAGTACAACGAGCTGAGCTAAGAGCAGCAAAGGATCCACTGCCGTATTTGTCCTTTATTTCATTAAATCGTTGAGCAATAAGATTGAAAGCTTCATCCCAGCTGGCTTCTTCAAATTTGCCATTCTTTTTGATAAGCGGGGTAGTTAGGCGCTTTTCATTATAAATGTAATCCCAGCCAAAACGCCCTTTGATACATAGGCGACGCTGGTTAACCGGACTTTCCGGATTAGAAAGAACACCAATTACTCTGCCGTCTTTTACAGCCAGGTCAAAATTACAGCCGGTCCCACAGAAGGGACAGGTAGTCCTGACCCGATCGATTTCCCAGCGGCGACCCTGGCCCGCCATAGTTTTTTCCTGCAGGGCTCCAGTTGGGCATACGGCCACACACTGCCCACAGAAAACACAGCTATCGGAATCAATATAGTCAACATCACCAGCAGTTGTTGCCTTACGGTTCCAACCCCGGTGGAGATAGCTCAGGTTATCGGCTCCGGTTAGCTCCTCACAAGCCCGAACACAAGCACCGCAGAGAATACATTTGTTGAGGTCACGGATAATAAAGGGATTAGAATCGTCTATCGCATAAGCGTGTCTTTCTCCCTCAAAGGGGCTTTCCTTGATGCCATACTTGTAGCAGTAATCCGCCAGTTTGCAATCACCCAGTTTATCACAGGTCATGCAATCCAGGGGATGATTGGCCACCAGTAGCTCCAGGATAGTACGCCGGGCTTCCACAATATCGGGGGATTCCGTATGCACTACCATACCAGGGCTAACCGGGGTAACACAGGATGCCGGAAACAGACGATTTCCTTCTACTTGTACCACGCAAAGACGGCAAGCTCCCAGGGGCTTTAATTCCGGGTCATAACACAGCCGGGGTATTTCTATCCCTGCCTGGTCGGCTGCCTGCATTATAGTGGTACCTTCCGCAACTTCAACCTCCTTTCCGTCAATGATCAATTTGACCATTTCCACTCCAATCACTCCTTCCATAATTCTTGCTTCTCCAAGATTCAGGTTCAAAAAAAAACAAAAACCCCCGCCTGAATTGGAGGTTTAATAATTGCATAAGAGCCTTAACCACAGCACAAAGAGGCCCAGAAATAGCAATTATCTGGCCTTATCAGGCGGTCTCGGGCTCCTTTCCAATATCGGGAGGCAGATCAGTTTCCTAATCTACCCTATCGGCTCTTTACCATAGCTATGAGCTTTAGGTAAATCAAGCTCGGAGCATAGTAAAATGGCAGGCTTTTTGTACAATCCCCTCCTCCCTATACTTAACTGCAGAGACCCCTCTGCAAGTCACTGGATACTCATAACTAGTTATTAACTAGACTCTGAATCACGTTTTTCGACAGTTGCATGTTCCCAAATATAAAAAAACAGGTATCCGTACTGGCAAAAGGGCACAATACGGCTACCTGTGATTCAAAACAAATAGTCATGTTGTAACTCCTTTCCGCAATACGGGGAGGCACAGGCGTTTCCACCTGTACCCAGGCCAGATAACCCTGGTTTTTAAACGTTAGGTTAAACAGCTCGGAGACAAATATATATTTTGTTACATTATAATAGATATTATACTATGCTAACATAGTAAATATTTGTATTAATTCTAGGAGAAAGCACTATATATGTCAAACCAGATAATAGCAAGTATGACTTAAGGTTATGCAACCGATAAATTACGTTGGGAATAGAGCTCTTCAGAGCATGATAATATGGCAACTCCCATATTTTGAGCTTAAGACAAAAAATATTTATTATTTTAAGCAAACAAAGCTTTCCGGGGTCCAACGACGGTAGCGGCAGTTATAACAGGAGCGTTCTTCCTCACTAACCCATTCATCTTCATCATCAAAACTAAAATGTGTACATACACCTGCCACCTCAACTGCTTCCTGCCATGCTTCTTTCCCCAGGGAAAACACTTTTTCACCCTTATCAGTAACCTTCCACATTACATATCACCTCCAGGGGCAGTCATAACCAGGCTAGAATCGCTTGAGATAGTTTTTGGTACAGGTCTGCCACTGAGCATCCTCGGCTTCATTAGGGAAAACCAGCAGAGTAGTCCTACCATTCAACATTATTGCTTTTACAGTTTCACCCAGGCAAATCATTTCATGATCTGCTATCGGTTGCCCTTCCGTACTTTGAACCACTTCTACACCACTCTGTTGTTTAATCTCTCCAGCAGTAATAAATCCGGTTGGCGCATTTACTTTGAGCTTACCTCGCAAGCGGCCGTCCATTCCACTTAACCTTAAACCAGCTCCCGCCAGGGCACCTATTACTCCTATTCCCTCGCCCCCATGTTCAGAAAGATAAGCTCCGGTCTTAGCAGCAACTTCATAGGCTTCCTCCTTGATTAAGACTATCTTCTTGGCTTTGAAGGCAAATTCCTTTAATTCCACTTCATTTTTTAGTTGCTCCAAGGCTACCACACATAAGCCGGGATCAGAACCGGGTGCACTTTCTGTAGCTAGAAATTGCCGAGCCATCTGCAGGTATTCTCCGAAATGCTGCTCTTTTATCTCAGCTGCAAAACACATGGCACTGTTATGTGAGGTGTAGGGTATATCGGGATGTACCAGTAGTTGATGGCGCGTTATTACCTGAGCTTTTCCCCACTCTCGCTCTTCCAATAGTTTAGCCAGTAATGACGCTATTTCCCCGGTACCCCTGCTCTCCAAATTATCTGTATCATCAATGGATACCAGCATTTGCATTTAACCGCCTCCAATTATCTTACTGCCGCGGGTTTTTATGGCCCCGCATGCCTTCACCATTTAATATATTGGCGAGCATCTTATCTGATACCTGGTAATCAAAGAAGGTCTGGTAAAAACTACGAGTTTCTTCTCTTATATTTAAATCCTTAAACTGTTCAGGATAGAGTTGCTTTGCAGTCCACATAATAGCCAGCGGTGTTTCCAGTCCGCCTGGATGCCCCCAGCGGGACATACCTATGGGCATCTGGTAAACTTTTTTGGCTTTAACCGCTTTTAAGGGTGACCACTGCGAATTAGTCATAATATAATTTACTACTCCAGGTTCATTTGCCAAAATTACATCTGCATCCCATAATAGAATCTGTTCCAGACTGGCATAGTTTTTCCCTTCCAACTGGCGCAAAGGCTGATCTACGGATACATTTATTACCCCCGCTGCCTTGGTCCAGTCACCGGCCAGGCTATCCGGAGTGTCGGTGCGAGTTGCTTCGTTTACCGCATGGTAAACTCGTACCCGCTCATTTTCTGGAATAGTTGCCACTACCTTCTCTACTCTTTCTATACTGGCCTGATAGTAATCATTATAAGCCTGACCCTTTTCGGGTACACCCAAGGCCTGGGCAATGGCCATAATAGCATGCTGCTGTCCTTCAATGCTATTATAATCCACGGCCAGGTAAGGAATATTAAACTTATCCAGTTTCTCAACTTCTGCCGGGTTTAAAGCAACACTATTTCTGACAAAGGCAACATCAGGATCAGCTTTCAGTAATTCTTCAATATTTATTGAGCCCTCCACAACTGGTACCAGGGCATCACCTATCTTCGGATACATTTCATTTAATAGTACATCCCGCTGCAAGCCGTCGGGAATAGCAACTATTTTATCCCCTTGCCCCAACATAGCGGTTACATGCCCGGAAAAGGCATAAAGGCAGGCAACCCTGTCAACATGGGCAGGCACCTGCACCTTACGACCAAGGTTGTCGATAACCGTTATACTCTGTTCAGTTTGGTTGGGTGTATTCTCATTATCTGGTTGATTATGCCCCTGCCAGTAACGGTAGCCTATTACCAGCAGCAGTATAATTAGTAGCAAAAATATTAAACGGGGATATTTTTTATCAAACATAAGTGTTCCGCTCCTCTTCTTTCAATCTCTTCAGGGTACTAACTGGAACCAATTGTTTCAATACTGTTGAGGTATCCAGGGGGCAGGTCATCAATTTGGTATTGACATTATAAAGGGTTCTCATGTTATGTTCATTAAGTACCCGAGTAGGGTTCCCCACCTCCAGAAAATGTTTATTATGCATCAAGGCAACCGTAGTCTTAATGCCACTGTTCTCCAGATAAAAGGTATGGTTGGGAAAATGAGTAGCCATAACTACGGTTAAGTCAGTAGTTTTTACCAACTTAACAATGGTTTCCATTACCACCATCTCATGTTTAAAATCCAGGTGGGCGGTAGGCTCATCCATTACAATCACAGGTGTTTTCTGGGCCAGGGCCCGGGCAATCATCACCAGTTGTCCCTCTCCACCACTTAACTGGGTATAGGGACGATGGCGCAGATGCCTTAAGCCGACCAGGTCAAGAGCCTCTTTGGCAATTTCCTTATCTTCTGCCGAAGGGGAAGAGAAACGCCCGGTATACGCTGCCCGTCCCATTTTTACTATATCAATTACCTGGTAGGGAAAAGTACGTTCATGGCTCTGGGGTACATAAGCGATATAGCGGGCTATCTGCCCTGATTTAAGGGTACGGGTATCTTTTCCCATTACCCTGATGTCACCCTGTTTTAAATGATTAACTCCCAAGATGTTATCTAATAAAGTACTTTTACCGCAACCATTAGGACCCAGGAGGCAAAAAATTTCACCTTTGCCCACCGTAAAACTTATGTCTTCAAAGATATTCTCTGATTGCCGTTCGTAACTAAAAGAGGCATTGGTCACCTGTAATACATTCATGTTACCAGCCCCCTCCTTTGGTTTTCTT
>CAZAZH010000052.1:0-12466 GCA_964489585.1 uncultured Syntrophomonas sp. | reverse complement strand
CTCGCCCCCTTCCGCCGCTTCATCTCGCAGGGTGTTTCTACCATGCTTCGTCGACGGCTCCTGCGCATTTATGCATCCAAACAGGGTGTTTGCAGCAACATCATAAAAATCGGTAAGGCTTTGGAGGAAATATGTTAGAGATTAAGCGAGGGACCATAATAAAAGAATTGTTTGCCCGGGAAGGGATAAAGGGTTTTCTAGTCCAGACTGAGGATGGAGAAGCCAAGTGTATAGCTTATCCTGACTTAACTGGCGATATTAGCCCTGGGGATGAGGTATTGCTTAATACCACCGCGGTTTCCCTGCATTTGGGAAGCGGGGGATATCATTATGTCATCTCTAATTTAAACTCAACCGGCAAGGAAATGGTTCCCGGTGGACATATAATGAAAATGCGCTATACTCCTTTACAGATTAAAACTCTAAGCGTAGAAGAGGAGGATAGTCCCCATCACCGGGAGATGATGGAGGCGGATTCGCTGGAAAACATCCCGGTACTGGTGGCAACTCTTCATTCCATGCTGGCTCCTTTATGTTTGTACTTAAAACAGCATGGATTCCGGCCAGCTTATGTTATGACTGATGGGGCTGCTCTGCCGATAGTTTTTAGCCAGACTGTGGCTTACCTGAAACAACAGGATATTATAACCGGTACGGTTACTATTGGTCATGCTTTTGGTGGGGACCTGGAAGCAGTAAATATTTATTCGGGCTTGCTGGCAGCCAGGAAGGTTTTACAGGCGGATATTATTATAGTAAGCATGGGACCGGGTATAGTAGGAACCGGCACCCGCTGGGGGTTTACCGGGATAGAACAGGGACAGATACTTAATGCTGTGCATAGTCTGAAGGGGATACCAGTTGCGGTACCCCGTATTAGTTTTGCTGACCCCAGGCCCCGGCATCGGGGTATCAGCCACCATACCCTGACCGTTTTAGAGCGGGTTTGCCTGGCGCCGGCGGTAGTACCGCTGCCTGATTTATCCGGGGATAAAATGGACTATATCCTAAATCAACTGCAAGCCCATAACTTATTGGATAAACATAAAATATGCCTGCAGGATAACCCGGAAATACTGGATATTCTGCGTAGTAGTAGTTTAAAGCATAGTACTATGGGCCGGGGTATAGAGCAGGAACAGGAGTTTTTCCTGGCCCTGGGTGCAGCTGCTCAGGCTGCCCAGAAACTGGCCCGGGGGCAAAAATTAAACCGGATTAATTTGGCTTAGTTCAGATGACAGCGGATGAATTCCGCCAGGGTGGTTTCACCCGAATAATTAGCCAGGAAACGGGGCAGGTCTTTGACCTTGCCGACAAAAGTTATACCTTGTTTTGATACTATAATTTGCATTACTATCACCTCGATTGCAGTCTATGCAATTATTGGTAATTTTATGCAGGAGGATAAAAGCAATGAATTTTGAAGAAAAGACCATAAAAAGCCAGGACATTTTTAGCGGTCGTATTATTAAGGTCAGGGTAGATACTGTATCCCTTCCCGATGGCCGGGAGAGCACCCGGGAAATAGTGGAACATGCCGGGGCGGTAGCTATTGTAGCGGTAGATGATGCTAATAATATTTACCTGGTTCGTCAGTATCGTAAACCGACGGAAAGTGTTTTGCTGGAGATACCGGCGGGTACCATGGAACCGGATGAAGAAATACTTATTTGTGCCCAGAGGGAACTGGAGGAGGAGACGGGTTTACGGGCTGGCAGTTGGGTTAAGATTTTATCATATTATAGTGCCCCCGGTTTTTGCGATGAAAAACTGCACCTGTTCCTGGCCCGGGATTTATCTGCCGGGGAAACCAACCCTGATGCCGACGAATTCCTGGAAAACGTTACTATACCACTGGAAGAGGCGTACCGGATGATTTTTACAGGTCAAATTGTTGACGGCAAGAGTATTATAGGAATACAATATGCTTTTAATCATCTGGTGAGGGGATAATATTGAGAAATGTTTATGCTGACCTGCATGTTCATATTGGCAGTGCCGGCGGAAAAGCAGTAAAGATTACTGCGTCCCGTAAAATGAATTTACATTCGGTCCTTTATGAGGGTGCACCGCGTAAAGGATTAGATATGGTAGGTATAGTCGATGCCGGCAGTATACTGGTGAGCGCCGAAATAGAGGCAATGCTTAAGACCGGCGAGTTACGGGAGCACCCCCGGGGTGGTATGATGGCCCGCAATGGGGTGCTGTTAATTCCTGCCTGCGAGGTGGAAAGCCTTGAAGGGGTACACCTGATTATTTACCTGCCCCATTTAAAAAGCATAAAGGCGTACCAGAAGTACATGCGCAGCCGGGTAACAAACATGGCGCTATCCACTCAAAAAGCCAATGTTTCCGTAGCCGAACTTATAAATTTGAGCTTTGTTCTGGATGGGATATTTTGTCCGGCCCACGCCTTTACCCCGCATAAAGGGGTATATGGTGTCTGGACGAGACGCCTGGCGGATAAATTGGGAAGAGATGCCGGGCATATTAAAGCGCTGGAGCTGGGACTAAGTGCTGATACAGATATGGCTGACATGATAGGAGAAACTCGTAATTATACTTTCCTGTCCAATTCTGACGCCCATTCGGCAGATAACATAGGGCGGGAATACAACCTTTTACGTATGGCGGATAAGAATTTTCAGGAATTGAGATATTGTCTGGAAAATAAAGAGGGAAGAAGAGTCCTGGCCAATTACGGTATGGACCCCCTTATGGGTAAATATCATCGCAGCTATTGTACTCAATGCTCTACTATAAGCGGTGATGAGCCCCCCATTTTTAGCTGCAGCAACTGTGGCAATGAAAAGATGGTGATGGGCGTTTACGACCGCATTATAGAAATCCGGGATCAGCAGGAAGCACGTCATCCTCTGGGGCGTCCCCCTTATAAATACCGGATACCTCTAAAGGATTTGCCCGGAGTAGGACCGAAATTAAAAGAGAAGCTGTTAGCCTTCTTTTTTGATGAGATTAACATCCTGGAAAAGGCCAGTATAGATGATATTGCCAGGGTTGCGGGAGAAAATGTGGCCTCTCAGATTGCTCGTATGCGGGTGGGGCGGTTGCCCATTACCCCGGGTGGGGGAGGCAAATATGGCCGGGTTAAGAAGGAAATAGCACGGAAGTAGCAGAAGGAACAGGTATTAAAAATTTTGCCGTGTACCCGATAGGGTGAATCATTGTGGTCCGGCACTCAGCGCGGTCTTCACTCAGTTTACAATTAACGTTAACCCCGACTGCGATTTTTATAAGAGGTTGTATATGTCCTTTAGAGTATGGGCATGAAGGAATCCTTTAGCAATGCAAGGTGGTATGAAAATGGACCGATCCAAGAAAATAATTGTAAGCAGTGATGCCAGCGGCGCCCGGGATGCTGCCCGGGAGGGAATGCTGGTCATGATTGTGGATGTAATAGATATGTCAACTACCCTGGAAAGTGCACTTGATGCCGGGGCTTATGCTGTACTGGGCTGCAGCCCGGACCATACTGCCGCTCCGGTGGAGGTAGCACCGGAACAGATGGGCCGGGAAGCCTGTCGCCTGGCCCGGGAATGTGGGGGTGGGATTATCCTGGTGGCTGAACCGCGGGTGGGAACAGATGCAGAGCGCCTGGCCCGTTGTCAAAAGGTCATACGAGCAATAGAAAAGGAAAAAGGTTTGATAGAAGCTGTGGTACCCAATATTGGTGCCGAGATTCCCAAACTACTGGACATGAAGAACCGGGTAGTAATAGCAGTTACTGACACCGGTGGAGTAGCTTATGATGCCGCTTTCCAGATAAACCCCCGGGTGATAACCGGCACGGTAGCTCGCACCTATAAACAAAAGGGCATGGAGCCAGCCCAAAGTGCAGCCCGCCGGGCTTTAAGCCTGATGCAAGAGTCTGACCGGGGCATAGCCCTGATTGCCGCCAGTCGCAACTCCCTGGAAGATGTTCTGGCCGCCCAGTTTATTGCCAACCTGCTGATGCGGTAAGCAAGGGGTTGTTACGGGGACAGGGTTATTATCAACCTGAAAGCGAATTTTTAGAAGGTGATATAATTGAAACCAATTTATGTTATTGGCCATAAAAATCCGGATGTAGATTCAATAGCGGCTGCTATTGCTTATAAAGTGTACAAGCAGAGCAGTGATGAGGGGCTGTATATTGCTGCAGCTGCTGGTGAGCTGAATGAGGAGAGCAGTTTTGTTCTGGAGCGGCTGGGGTTTGAAACTCCCGTAATCGTTAGGAATGTGGGTACTACTGTGGAAGATCTGCTGGACAATGAAGAAATTATCTATGTGACTGCTGAGATGACGGTAGTGGAGTTAAGCAACTTTATGCAGCAGCACCGGTTAAAAACCTTGCCGGTGCTGGATGATAAACATAAATTTTTAGGCCTGTTAACCATAGGTGATTTGGCCATGATTTTTATGGAGCGTTTGGGGCATGGTCGGGATGTAGATAACAGCCCGGAAATCTTGCGAGAAATCCTGAGTAAAAAAGTGGCCGATATTATGAAGACCCGCGATTTAGTGCTATTTGAAAGCCGGGAACCGGTGGCGGAAGCCAGGAAACATATGATGGCTTCACGTTTTCGCAACTACCCGGTAGTAACCGAGGAGAACCGCTACTTGGGTATGATTTCCCGTTATGATTTGCTAGGTATGAAACGTAAGAAGGTTATTTTGGTAGATCATAATGAACAGAAACAGGCGGTTGATGGGGTAGAAGAGGCAGAAATATTGGAGATTATAGACCATCATCGGGTGGGCGATTTACAGACTATAATGCCCATTTATTTTCACAATGAACCGGTAGGCTCAACCTGTACTCTGGTAGCAGAGACGTTTCTAAACAACTCGGTTTATTTTAGTCCTGATTTGGCTGGATTAATGCTGGCCGGTATTGTTAGTGATACTATGATTTTTAAATCACCTACCACCACCGGTAAAGACCGCCGGGTAGCGGCTGAACTAGAAAAAGTATCGGGATTGTCTTCCCTGGAATGGGGTAAGGAAATCTATAGCACCTCTCACCTGGAGCAGCATAGCGAGGAGGAGCTAATTAGTGAAGACCTGAAGGAATATGTAAGTGGCGATACTGTCTTTGCTATCGCCCAGGTGGAGACAATAGACCTGGACCGTCTGAGACAGCGCAAAGATAAACTGATTAAGGCTATGAATGAGGTTTGTCAGCACCATAAGTATGCATTTATGTGCCTGATGGTTACCGATATCCTGGACGAAGCTACCGAACTGATTGTAGCCGGAGAGAAGAGTCATTTGGTAGAACAGGCCTTTGGAGCGGGTACCGCGGATAGGATTTACCTGCACGGAGTCATGTCCCGTAAAAAACAGGTAGTACCGGTCATTTACGAGATTTTACGGAAACAGCAAATTATCTAGAGGACACAGGGTAACACAGGGGGACGTTATTGGTGTGTCAAAGCGAGAGCTAAATCACAATGAGCCAATTTCATGGCTCATTTTTCTTTTCAGCATAAACTGGCTGCCGGTAAAATATTATTTTTTAGGGAGTTACTTTAATTTAAAAGTCTGTGGCATGATTTTCCCCCTACCTCAAGCAGTAAGGAGCCAGGCCATGAGTTTTAAAGCCCGTATTAAACAACACATAAGTGAAAACCGGCCGCAGTATATCCTGGTAATATTGATTTTTTTAGTTGGATTAGTTATGGGTAATTACCAGGTACCCGGCCTGGACGGGGGGGTTAAAAGCCAGCTATCGGGTATGGTTGATGATTATTTAAGAGGAGGTATAGATGGTAGTCTGAGCGGTCAAGAAATACTGGGGGCCGCTTTTCTAAAGCAGTTACAGGTAACTGTTTTATTATGGTTTTTGGGATTGACCGTGATTGGTTTACCCCTGATATTGGGGTTTGTATGGTTTAGAGGTTTTTCTCTGGGGTTTACGGTAAGTTTTCTCTTGCATGACCGGGCGGGGGCGGGAATATTAATAGCTATAATATCGATTTTGCCGCAGAACATTATATATATACCAGTGTTTTTAGCCTGGTCGGTGACGACCATAAATTTCTCTGTCTATGTTCTTAAAGGGAGAAATAGCGGGGTTTCTCTAGGTCGGGGAATAATGGGATATACGGCTTTGATGCTGGTTTATCTATTAATATTCCTGGTTGGTGCCTTTATTGAAGCCTACCTGTCACCCTGGTTTTTAAGCTTAATACTTTAGTGGAGAGTGAGGCGTGAGACATAAGGTATGAGGAGTTAAATGAATGTGAAAAACCGGGCACTTTAGCAATAGAAAACTGCTTTTAAGCGGAGTGAAGCTCAGGCTGATGGCGGGGTATATATCAGTTAAATGGAGGGTTAATAAAGGGGGTTTTTGAGAGTGATTATTATTGTGAATGACTGGAAGAAGAAACTGGCCCGTTTGGCGGTAGCGGTGGTGATTATTACTGCTTTTGCGGTTGCCATACCGTTAGTAACCGGCCTATTGCATAAGCAGGTACCAGTTAGCAGATGGCTTCAGGAAGAACACCCCAGCGGCAATCCCATGCGGGTGGAACAGCGTAATCAGGAAAATAAGTTTGACCAGGTGCTGGATCAATTTGTCATAAAAGTTCAGGATTTTTATTACGAAGAGTAAAGCTTAAGAAGGAAAAATAGTTCGGGATGTCAAAAGTACTAAAAAAATGCAGGAGCTAATTAATGCAGAATTATATTAGTGCTTTTACTGAATATCTTCAATACGAAAAGGGCTTATCCGCAAATACCCGGGCTGCTTATCGCCGTGACCTTAATAAGTTTAATGCTTTCCTGCTTAAAAACTCGTTACCTACCCAGCCGGATGAGATAAGCAAGCAACAGATAATGGCTTTTTTAAGCACCCAGATGGATGAAGGTGCAGCTAACTCAACTGTGGCCCGCAGTCTTTCCTGCATCAAGACTTTTTATAAATTTTTGGTGTTGGAAAATCACGTCCAGAATAATCCTACCTCTGATTTAGAAACGCCTAAAATAAAAAGAAAACTGCCGGATATTTTAACTATTGAAGAAGTGGACAAGCTCATGGAGCAACCCCGGGTTCTGCTACCACTGGGCCTGCGGGATCGGGCCATGCTGGAATTAATGTATGGAACCGGGGTTAGGGTTTCGGAACTGTTAGCCTTGCAAATTGAAGATATAAACAGTACGGCTGGTTTTCTTCGGTGTTTTGGTAAAGGTAGAAAGGAACGTATCATACCGGTTAACCAGACTTCTATTGATTGGATACAACGCTACCTGGCCCGGGCACGTAATTTACTGGTTAAAAATCATCTAGAAAGGACCCTTTTTGTTAATGCTAATGGTAGGCCTATGAGCCGACAGGGGTTTTATAAAATTCTGGCTGCTTATGCTAAAAAGGCGGAGTTGGGTAAGGAGGTTACTCCGCATACCTTGAGGCACTCCTTTGCCACTCATTTATTGGAAAACGGAGCCGATTTACGAGCAGTGCAGGAGATGCTGGGACATGCAGATATTTCTACTACCCAGATATATACGCATTTAACTAAATCTAGACTAATGGAGGTCTACCAGCTCTATCATCCAAGGGCTTAAATAGTTTAAATTTTGCCTATACCCAGCAGGGTGAATTTAGTATAATTAAGTGCTTTGGAAGCAAAAGAACCGTCCCCTTGCTTCCGTGTCAATATTATGTTGAGGTGATGATAATTGAGTAAAAGGGCTATAGTTATAGTACTTGACAGTATGGGAGTAGGTGAATGTCCAGATAGTTGTCTGTATTGTGACCAGGGTTCAAATACTTTGGCTAATACGGCAAAGGCAGTTGGCGGGCTTAATCTCCCCCATATGCAGGAATTAGGTTTGGGGAATATTATTGATATAATGGGGGTTGCAGCGGTGCTAGAGCCCCTGGGGGCCTATGGTAAAATGCAGGAAAAATCTCCAGGTAAGGATACTACTACGGGTCACTGGGAAATGATGGGATTGGAGCTTAAGCAGCCTTTTCCTACCTATCCGGAAGGATTTCCACCGGAATTAATTGCCCAGTTTGAACAGCAGATTGGTCGCAAAACTATTGGAAATGTTGTGGCCTCGGGAACTGAGATTATAAAAGAACTGGGTCCGCAACATATGAGAACGGGATGCCCTATAGTGTATACTTCAGCTGACAGTGTATTTCAGATAGCAGCTCATGAGGAGATAATACCTCTGGAAACTCTATACCATTATTGCCGTGTAGCTCGGGAGCTCTTACAGAAGGAACATGCGGTAGGGCGGGTTATTGCCCGCCCTTTTATCGGACAACCAGGTAACTTTGTCCGTACGGCAAATCGTCACGATTTTTCCAAAGAACCTGATATTACTCTTTTAGATAAGGTAAAGGAAAGCGGGCAGGCGGTAATAGGCATAGGTAAAATTAAAGATATATTTGCAGGACGGGGTGTAACTGAATCTCATTCCACGGTTAATAATCAGGATGGGATAGATAAAATCCTGCAGGGTTTAAAAAAAGATTTTACCGGGTTACTCTTTGCCAATCTGGTTGACTTTGACCAGCTATATGGACATCGTAATGATCCCCATGGTTATGCCCGGGCCCTGGAGGAATTTGACCAGAGATTGCCGGAAATAACAAATCTGCTCGGTCCTCAAGATTTGTTCATAATTACTGCCGACCACGGCTGTGACCCCACTACGGTAAGTACGGACCATTCCCGGGAGTACGTCCCCCTGCTGGTTTACGGTATGGAGTTGCAGCGGGGAGTTGACCTGGGGTGCAGGGAGACTTTTGCTGATGTTGCCGCCACTATAGCGGAACACCTGGGAATAGCTTATAACCTGGCCGGAAAGAGTTTTTATTCTTGCTTGGTAAAAAATAGTGAGACGTAAGGAATCGGACACAGGGGGACGTTTTTGGTGTGTCATTTCAAATGACACACCAAAAACGTCCCCCTGTGTCACCCAATAAGGGAGTTGAATTTATGAATGTTCAGGATTTGATAATTAAAAAAAGGGATGGTCTGGAGTTGAGCCGAGAGGAAATTGAATTTTTGGTTCAGGGTATTAGTGATGGGTCTATACCTGATTACCAAATATCTGCCTGGGCTATGGCGGTATATTTTCAAGGCATGAATGAAAGAGAAACCCGGGACCTGGCTCTGGCAATGGCCTATTCCGGGGAGGTGGCTGACCTCTCCGCAGTTACCGGGATGACGGTGGACAAACATAGCACTGGAGGGGTAGGGGATAAGACTACTATGGTGGTAATCCCTCTGGTGGCGGCGGCCGGGGTGCCGGTGGCTAAAATGTCAGGTCGGGGCCTGGGTCACACCGGTGGTACGATAGACAAGTTTGAATCTATACCTGGTTTTGAGGTAGAACTATCCCACCAGCAATTTGTGGAGCAAGTTAACCAGGTAAAGGCCGCTGTAATATCTCAAAGTGGAAATCTAGTACCTGCTGATAAGAGACTTTATGCCATCCGCGATGTTACCGGAACCGTGGAAAGTATACCCCTGATTGCATCAAGTATTATGAGTAAGAAATTAGCCTCAGGAGCTCAGGGTATTGTTCTGGATGTAAAAGTCGGCTCAGGAGCATTTATGAAGGAGCAGGGAGATGCATTCAGGTTAGCCCGGGCAATGGTGGAAATAGGCCGGGGAGCAGGACGGCAGGTAGTGGCGGTACTAACTGATATGAACCAACCCCTGGGACAAACAGTGGGTAACAGTTTAGAAGTTCAGGAAGCAATTGATACCCTGAGGGGCGAAGGGCCGACCGATTTGGAAGAGCTTAGCATAATCCTGGCAGCTCATATGCTGGTTTTAGGAGGCAGGTACTCTTCCTGGGATAGCGCTGTTGCTGATGTCAGGGAGATACTGGAATCTGGTCGGGGCTGGGATAAGTTTAAGCAAATGATTAGCGCCCAGGGAGGAATTCTGGACTATGAACGGCCTGATTATGGGTTGCCGGTAGCCAGGTTTAAAGCGGAAGTAAGGTCTGATAAGGATGCCTACGTAAGTGGGCTTAATGCATTGGAAGTGGGCCGCACAGCTATGCTTTTAGGAGCAGGGCGTGAGCAGTTAGGTGATAGTATTGATTACACTGCCGGGGTTAAGCTATCCAAGAAGTATGGTGATTATGTTACGGTTGGTGAGGTCATAGCTACCGTTTGTAGTAATGATGAGGCCAGAATAGATGTAGCTCGGCAGAGACTATTGAGTGCTTACCAGTTTAGTAATCATCACCCAGCTCCCCTCCCCCTGCTGATTGATACAATAACAAGGTGACAGGGGATACCCTGAAGGGCACACGCGGTTCCTATGTCACCTTTTACTTTTAAGTCTGCATAAAGTTTTGCAAATTGAACCTGTGCATATTTTTCCAACAAAAGGTGCATGTATGTCGTTTATTTTTATTGCTACATATATCTAACAAAAATGACGATACATAACATAGGGAGGATTTGTATTGGTTTTTATATATTTATAGTAATAGGGGAGGCAAAAAAGATGAAGATATTTATTTTACATGGACCAACCGCATCTGGTAAGACCATGTTAATGAATTACCTGCTATCAGATGACTCCGACTACCTGGAACCGCTTATTTCATTTACCACCCGCAGCAAAAGACTTCAGGAAAAACACGGCCATCATTACTATTTTTTTACCCGGCAGCAGTATTTAGATAATTGCCGGGCAGGTAAAATTATTGAAGAAATCCGTTACCTGGACGAGATATATGGGGTCACTACTGATGAATTAGAACGAGTAAATAATACTAAAAAGAACGGCCTGGCCATAATGAACATAGAAGGTATCAGGATTTTCAAAAAGAAGATGAAAGCCCAGGATGTTGTGAGTATCTTCATTTACCGCGATTTAAAAGATATTATTAGTTCCATATTAAACAGTGACCGAAAAAAAGAGGATAAGGAAAGCCGCATTGAGCTGGCTAAAAGTGAGATGCTGGATATAACCAGTTGTGATTATGTGGTATATAATATCGGCACTCTGGCTGATTCTTATGCCCAGTTAAAAAAGATTATTCAAAAAGAAATTAATGCCCGACCCATAGATAAGCAGATTAATCCGGGAGAACGCTACCGCCATTTTAAGAAAGGTGACGTTTACGAGATAGTAACTACTGCTCTGTATACGGAAAACTACTGTCCATTAGTAATATACCGGGATATTCAAACCGGTATCGATTATGCCCGGCCTTACGAGATGTTTTGCGGTAAAAAAGAGTTAAAACAGGAAAACAAAATTGTTAACCGCTTTGAACTAATCAAAGAAGAAAACTAGCAATAAGTCCGGGGACAGTCCCCGAACTTATTGCTGTCATAATAGGGTGTACACCTAAATATAATCTAATAATGATTATTCGAGGGGGTGTACACCTTTATGCCTTGTAAAAGAAAAATTGGCCTGATGGTTATACTTGTTTTTCTGATAAGTTTATTTAGTCCGGGAATGCTTTATGCGGATGCGGTGGATGCCAAAGCCGAGGCCTATGTACTGATGGATGCTGATTCGGGCAAGGTATTGCTGGCCACAAATGAGCATAAAAGGCTGGCCCCGGCCAGTATGACCAAATTAATGACTCTGATGCTGGCAGTGGAAGATTTGCAAAATGGCAAAGTAAGTTTAAAAGACAAAGTGGTTACCAGTGAAGAAGCTTGGAAAATGGGAGGGTCACAGATTTACCTGGCACCAGGCGAAGAGATGACCTATGAAGACATGCTGATAGCAATTGCGGTAGGTTCGGCCAATGACGCTTGTGTTGCTGTTGCCGAACATCTGGAAGGTACTCATAAGAACTTCGTGGAACGTATGAATCGGGAAGCCAAAATGCTGGGGCTAAAGGATACCCATTTTGTCAATGCTAATGGGTTGGCGGCTTCAGGACACTATTCCAGTGCCTATGATATGGCGGTTATGGCCCGGCATGCACTGAACTATCCCAAAATATTAGAGTATACCTCGATTAAAGAATATAAACTACGTCAAGGTGAGTTTGTACTATATAATACTAACAAATTATTATGGTGGTACCAGGGTGCTGATGGCTTTAAAACTGGTTGGACTAACGAAGCCAAGTATTGTCTTACCGCCACCGCTAAAAGAGATGGTTTACGTTTAATCGGGGTGGTAATGGCCTCCCCGGAAAAGCACGGTAATTTCAGGGATGCCATGAAATTGTTTAACTATGGGTTTGCTCGTTATAGCTTTAAAAACATTACTCCCCGGGGAACTGTTTGTGGGGTAGTCAAAACAGGAAAGGGTATTCGGGAAAATGTCGAAGTTATAACCGAAGAGGATGTAGGCGCTATTGTTAAAAAAGGTGATGAGAAAAAGATTAAGGCCGAGCTGGCTCTACCTGATTATGTTGATGCACCGGTGAAAAAAGGCCAAAAACTAGGGGAATACCTGGTATACAATGACGGCCAGTTGTACAAAAAAGTTAACCTGTTAGCTACTCAGGA
>CAZAZH010000051.1:0-12601 GCA_964489585.1 uncultured Syntrophomonas sp. | reverse complement strand
TAGTAAGGAATGATATTGTGCCAGCTAAAGAAGCAATGTTTTATGAGCAAAGTGCCCGGGAAAAGCTGAAATGTCTCCTCTGCCCTCATCACTGTCGGTTACGGGAAGGACAGGAGGGCTTATGCCGGGTGCGGGTAAACCGGGAAGGGCGGCTCCTAACCCTGAATTATGCTGAAGTTGCTTCCCTGGCCCTGGACCCGATTGAAAAAAAGCCTCTTTATCATTTTTACCCTGGCAGCCTGATTCTTTCTGCCGGTACTTTTGGTTGCAATCTGGCCTGTGCTTTTTGCCAGAATTACTCCCTGGCCCACGAAAAACCGGAAACCAGGGTGGTAGACACTTCTACTCTGGTGAAAATAGCCCGGCAGGTGGAACCGGAAGCCTCGGTAGGGGTAGCATTCACCTATAATGAGCCCTCCATCTGGTATGAATATGTACGGGAAGCGGCGGAAAAGCTGAAAGCAGCAGGTTTACAGGTAGTGCTGGTTACCAACGGCTATATTGAGGCCAGGCCCTTGCAGGAGATACTACCTCTGGTCGATGCTATGAACATAGATGTAAAAGCCTTTAACAATGATTTCTACCAGCAGCACTGTCGCGGTAAACTGCAGCCGGTCCTGGATACGGTGGAAAAGGCGGCAGCTGCAACCCATGTAGAAGTTACCACTCTGCTTATTCCCGGAGAAAACGATGAAGCCCAGGAAATAAGCAGTCTGGCCCGCTGGCTGGCTTCTTTGAATAAATCTATCCCCTTGCACCTGTCCCGTTACCATCCGGCTTATAAATTCAGCCAGGTTGCTACCCCGATAGAGAGTTTGCAGATAGCGCGGGAACTGGCCCGGGAACATCTGGATTTCGTATATTTAGGTAACGTATTAGGGGACGATAATAATACCCTTTGCCTGAACTGTGGTGAGGTACTGGTTAAACGTAGTATATATGAGGTTGAGATTAAGGCACTAAAGGATGGTTACTGCCAGCATTGCGGTAATAAGATTGATTATATAGTTTTCGGTTAATACGAAAAGAGGCACTGAAGTTTATTGTCAGATATATTGTTTCACGTGAAACATTTATTTTCATGCAGACTTGTGTCCTTTGGATATGGCGGGTTAGTAAGAATCTATTCCCGGGTTCATGACGGGTTAATAAAAAATGGGAAGAGCAAGAGCCCTTCCCATTTGTATATGAAAGCCACCGGAAAAACCGGTAGGCTATTCACCCATCAACATTTTACCCATAATCCAGAATATGAATACCTGCTTACATATGTTACCCTTAATAATAATTTCCATTTACAAGCATACCAGGTATAATTAGAAAAATATTATATGGAGGTTAAAAAAATGGCGTACAAATACTTATTGCTGGAGAAAGAAGATGGCATTGGTATACTCTATATCAATCGGCCTGAAGCCATGAATGCACTTAATACTGGGGTTCTGGAGGAAATCATTCAGGCCGTCGGGGAAATAAGCCGGGACGATGAAATCCAAGTTTTGATAATAACCGGGGCCGGGGATAAATCCTTTGTGGCCGGGGCGGATATAAAGGAAATGCATGGCCTGACTGCGGTTGAGGGACGTGAGTTTGGTTATATCGGTCAGGCTGCTTTCCGTGCTATTGAAAAGCTGGAAAAACCCGTTATAGCAGCGGTAAACGGTTTTGCCCTGGGGGGCGGATGTGAACTGGCCATGGCCGCTGATATTAGGTTGGCCTCAGATAAAGCCAGGTTTGGGCAGCCGGAAGTGGGCCTGGGAATTACCCCGGGGTTTGGTGGTACCCAACGTCTACCACGTTTGGTTGGAGAAGGCCGGGCTATGGAGCTTATCCTGACGGCAAATAACATAAATGCTGAAGAAGCATACCGTATAGGATTGGTAAACCATATATACCCGGTTGCAGATTTATTGGATGAAGCCCGCAAGATGGCCCGTAAGATAATGAGCAATGCTCCGCTGGCGGTCAAGTATTCCAAGAGTGCTATTAACAAAGGATTACAAACTGATATTGATACAGGTATGGCCATAGAAGCCGATTTGTTTGGCATCTGTTTCTCTACAGAAGACCAGAAGGCCGGAATGGGGGCTTTCCTTAATAAAGAAAAGGCCAGTTTCAAAGCCAGGTAGCAGTTAGCAGTAATAAATATTATTCCCGCCGTTTATTTATACGGCGGGTAATTTTATTTTATCACCGTACAGGCTTATACTAATGCCATAGCATAAGCTCTAAATTAAAGGAGTGGTGATTATGGCTGCTGTAGTATTTTATTGCGTAAATACTTGAAGGACCTGTCAAAAGGCAAAAGCGTGGCTTTCGCAGAATAGTGTAGATTTTGAATACCGCGACCTGCTAAAAGAACCCCCGGATCTGAAAGAATTAAAAAAAATTGCAGGTATTGCCGGGGTTCAACTAACTGATTTGGTAAACCCCAAAAGCCAGGCCTATAAAAAGCTACAACCCGACCTAACTATTCTGGATGATGAAGGGATTGCCGCTTTGATAGCGGGCGAGCCCAGACTTTTAAAACGGCCTTTACTGCTTCAAGGTAAAAAATTTTTAAGTGGATTCAAAGAAAAAGAGTATGAAGAGTTGCTAGTACAAAAATAGCTGCTAAAAACAGAGCTGCCATGTAAATTACTTCGAATTTAGGACTTGACTGACTGTCTAACTCTGCCATCCCCATAACCTGTCATAAGTTGGATGGGGTGTGTCCTTTAGGGTATGGCCCCTAACTATTGGGATAAAAATATATATCCCATTTTAGTCTCTCCTCCTGGTAAACATATGAATTCAGGAGGATGTGTTTTGATTTTTATTTGTTGCAAATTTATGCATCGGAATGTATAATTATAAATATTTGCAGCAGCTATGGCCTGTTAGCAGACAAAAAGGAGGCTCTTTAGGTTGTATAAAGTAGGAATAATAGGAGATGGATATACGGCTGCCGATCTCCTGCGCTTACTGGCAGGTCACGATGAAATGGAGATTGTATGCATACTTTCCACCGAAAACGTAGGACGCCGGGTGGATAATCTCTATCCCCAGCTTATCGGGTTTACTGATCTGGTTTGCCAGGAAAGCAATCTGGATATTATTAAAAATGAATGTGATGCAGTTTTTCTGGCCCTGCCCCATGGTTTATCGGTAGCCATGGCTATGGAGTTACTGCCTGCCGGTATCAGATGTGTAGATTTGGGAGCCGATTTTCGGCTTAAGGATGCCAGGCTCTATGAGAAATATTATGATAAAATTCATGAAGCTCCAGAGTTGCTGGAAAGAGCTGTTTATGGCTTGCCCGAGCTTTATCGGGAAAAAATAAGAGAAACTGATTTGGTGGCTAACCCGGGTTGTTTCCCAACCGGGGCTATACTGCCGCTGGCACCACTATTGGCGGCACAGTTGCTGGAGCCGGAGGGAATAATAGTAGACTCCAAGTCCGGGGTTTCCGGAGCAGGACGTACATTAAGAGAGAGCAGTCACTTCTGTGAAGTAAACGAAGGTATTCATGCTTACGGAGTCGGGACCCACCGGCATGGTCCGGAGATAGCCCAGGAATTAAGTTTCGCTGCCGGTAGATCGGTGGAGATCATATTCACCCCGCACCTGATACCAATGAACCGGGGAATCTTGACTACTGCTTATGCCCGTCTGCAGCCCGGGGTAAGCGCTTCGGCGGTACGGGAAGTGCTGGAGGAAAAATATCGGAAAGAAAAATTTGTACAGGTGCTGCCACCGGGGCTAATGCCCCATACCAAATGGGTTTATGGCAGTAACATAGTACAGATTGGTATATATACAGATGAAGCCAGTGGCCGGGTAATATTGATTTCGGCCCTGGACAACTTAACCAAAGGGGCCTCCGGGCAAGCTATTCAAAACCTTAATATTATGTTAGGTATTAGCGAAAGCAAGAGTTTAAACTTTCCCGGAGTACATCCTTAAAAAAATTTGGAGGCAAGAAGAATTTATGAATATAATCGAAGGTGGAGTTACAGCCCCCCAGGGATTTCTAGCCCAGGGGGTTGCTGCTGAAGTAAAGAAAAAAGACAAAAAAGATGTAGCCGTTATATATTCGAGTAAACCCTGTAATGCTGCAGGCGTGTACACTACTAACCGGGTGCGGGCAGCCTGTGTAGAGCTTACCTGGGAACACCTGCAGGATGGCAAAGCCCAGGCGGTAGTGGTAAACAGCGGTAATGCCAACGCCTGTACCGGGCAGCGAGGAATGGCTGATGCCCGGCACATGGCTGAACTTACTGCCGAACTACTAAATATCAAAGCCGAAGATGTACTGGTGGCTTCAACCGGGGTTATAGGCGTATATATGCCCATGGAGCGGATTGAGACAGGTATAAAAGAAGCAGCTGGTTCATTATCTGCTGATGGCGGACATAATGCTGCATTGTCTATAATGACTACCGACCTGAAAGACAAAGAAATATCAGTAGAACTAAATATTCAGGGTAAATCGGTACGTATTGGGGCCATGGCCAAGGGTTCAGGTATGATTCATCCCAATATGGCTACTATGCTTGCCTTCATTACAACTGATGCTGCGATTAGCAGCAAATGTTTAGCAGAAATGTTAAAAGGTTCCAGCGACTACTCCTATAACATGATTAGTGTGGACCGCGATACATCGACCAATGATATGGCGGTGATAATGGCTAACGGCCTGGCCGAAAACCCTATTATTGATGATGAAAACTCAGATGACTACCAGCAATTTAAACATGCGTTGGATTATGTAAACATTAGTTTGGCCAAAATGATTGCCCGGGACGGGGAAGGGGCTACTCACCTGATTGAGGTCCAGGTCAAACATGCAGCCGACGAACATACGGCTCGGCTAATAGCCCGGTCCATAACCGGTTCCAACCTGGTCAAGGCGGCGATTTTTGGTAAGGATGCTAACTGGGGACGTATACTAGCTGCTGCCGGTTACTCCGGAGCAGAGTTTGGTGTTGATAAAGTGGATATATACCTGGGGCAGGAGAAGATGGCCGAGAATGGAATGGGATTAATATTTGATGAGCAAAAAGCGCGTGAGGCACTGGAACAGGACACAGTAGTTATAAAGGTTGATTTGAAATCGGGTGACTGCCAGGCCACCGCCTGGGGCTGTGACCTCACCTATGAATACGTTAGCATTAACGCTGACTATCGGACCTAAGAAGGAGGATATAGATATGCTGGTTCCTGCTATGCAGAAGGCAGAAGTACTGGTTGAGGCATTGCCTTACATAAAAAAATTCTACGGTAAAAAAGTAGTTATCAAATATGGCGGGGCGGCCATGACCGACTGCGAATTGAAACAAAAGGTAATGCAGGATATAGTACTGATGAAATTTGTAGGTATGCACCCGGTGGTAGTACATGGGGGAGGCCCGGAAATCAATCAGATGCTGGCCCGTTTGGGTATTAATAGTCATTTTATCAACGGTTTGCGGGTTACTACCGGGGAGATTATGGAGATAGTGGAAATGGTCCTGGGGGGCAAAGTAAATAAAGAAATTGTCTCCGGTATAAACAATGCCGGAGGAAAAGCCATCGGCATATCGGGTAAGGATGGTAACCTGATTGAAGCTCAGCCGCTTGATAGCGAAAAGATGGGATTTGTAGGTGAAGTAAAGTGTATAAATCCCCAGATAATTGACACAGTAATAGAAAATGGTTATATCCCGGTTATTGCTCCTATAGGTCATGGGGATGAAGATGAAACTTATAATATTAATGCCGATTTCGTGGCTTCGGCCATTGCCGTAGCTATAAAAGCCGATAAACTGGTATTGCTAACTGATGTACCCGGCCTGCTTAAGGATCCCGATGACAGTGAATCGCTAATCTCAATACTGAAATTAAGTGAAGTAGAAGGTTATGTTAAGCAGGGAATCATAGCCGGAGGAATGTTGCCCAAAGTCCAGTGCTGCATGGAATCAGTGCGGGGGGGAGTAGGGCGAACTCATATTATCGATGGACGCCTGTCCCATTCCATACTATTGGAGACATTTACTGATCAGGGTATCGGCACCATGGTAGTAAATGGATGAATTTTGAATTAAGGGAGATACATCATGACTAATAATGAAATAGCCATCAAAGGGCAGGAATACGTTATGAATACTTATGGGCGCTTTCCCATAGCACCGGTAAAAGGTAAAGGCAGTTACCTCTGGGATGCTAATGGCAAACAATATTTGGACTTCGTCGGAGGTATTGCCGTATGTATATTAGGTCACTGCAACGACCAGCTCATTACTACCCTGCAGGAGCAATCCCGCCAGCTCTGGCACGTTTCCAACCTTTATTGGATAAAACCCCAGGTAGATTTGGCCGAAAAACTGGTCAATGCTTCCGGCCTGGATAAAGCCTTTTTCTGCAATAGCGGAGCTGAGGCTAACGAGGGGGCCATCAAACTCGCCCGCAAATATTTCTATCGTAAAAAAGAAGATAGAAACGAAATCATAGTATTTAAAGATTCATTTCATGGGCGTACCCTGGCGACTCTTACAGCTACCGGACAGGATAAATACCAGGAAGGCTTTGCTCCCCTGCCGGCAGGTTTCCACTATGCCCAGTTTAATGACCTGCCCTCAGTAGGGTCATTAGTAAATGACAACACCTGTGCCATAATGGTAGAACCGGTACAGGGTGAAGGAGGAATAAGACCGGCTGATCTTAATTTCCTGCGGGGATTAAGGCAAATCTGTGACCGGGAAGGAATACTATTAATATTTGATGAAGTACAATGCGGTATGGGCAGAACCGGAAAAGTTTTTGCCTACCAAACTTATGGGGTAGTTCCGGATATCGTAACCATGGCTAAAGGTTTAGGAGGTGGAATCCCTATTGGGGCAATGTTGGCCAGTGAAAAAGCAGCTTCCGGCTTTGCTCCTGGTGATCATGCCTCCACTTTCGGGGGTAATCCCCTGGTTACCGCTGTGGCCAACCAGGTCATTGACATCATCACCGGAGAAGGTTTCCTGGAGCAGGTGACCAGGACGGGAGACTATCTGGTTCAGTCCTTGAAGGGTATAAAGGATAGCCGAATAATAGAAGTACGAGGTCGGGGACTAATGTTGGGCATTGAATTTGACCGGGATATTAAAGAACTGGTTAATATTTGCATGCAAAAAGGTTTACTGGTTCTGGGTGCAGGTAATCGAGTACTGCGTATGGTTCCCCCCTTAACTATAAATGAAACCGAAGTTAACCAGGCGGTAAATATACTTAAACAAGCTTTAAAAGAATGGTAAGGGAAGGAAGCAAGGGGACGGTTCTTTTGCTTCCATTAGTGGAAGCAAAAGAACCGTCCCCTTGCTTCCGCAAAACGAAAGGGATGAGATGATGTTTAAAATCGAGGATACTTTACGGGGTAAAGACTTCATAAGCATTCACGACTTCAGTAAGGAAGAGATTAAATATATGCTTAAAGTCGGGGCAGAAATCAAGAAAATGCAGAAACAGGGTGTCCCCCATCCTTATCTGGCCAGGAAAACCCTGGGTATGATATTTCAAAAATCATCCACTCGCACCCGGGTTGCATTTGAAGTAGGCATGTATCAGCTGGGAGGGCATGCCCTCTTCCTAAGCCCCCGTGATATACAGCTGGGTCGGGGGGAGACTATTAAAGATACCGCATTGGTATTATCGCGCATGCTGGATGGTATCATGATTCGTACCTTTGACCATGATGAAGTTCTGGAATTGGCCCGCTGGGCTGACATACCAATAATTAACGGCTTAACCGATCTGCTTCATCCCACTCAGGTAATAGGAGATCTTATGACTATAAAAGAACATAAAGGTGAATTGAAAGGTTTGAAACTGGCCTTTATCGGAGATGGCAACAATGTAGCTCATTCCCTGTTATTTGGCGGAGCCAAAGTAGGAATGGATGTAGTTATTGCATCACCGGGAGGCTTTGAACCTGATGCTAAAATACTGGCAGCAGCCCGGCAGGACGCCATCGAAACCGGGGCAAATTTGGCGATAGTTAAGGACCCCGAAGAAGCTATTGCCGGCGCTGATGTAGTTTATACTGACGTTTGGGCCAGTATGGGACAGGAAGACCAGGCTCCAGAAAAAGAGCAGCAGTTTTTAGCGTACCAGGTAAACAGCCGTCTCCTAAGCCTGGCTCAAAAAGATGCTATTGTCCTCCATTGCCTGCCGGCCAAACGGGGCAAGGAGATTACTGATGAAGTTATGGACGGGCCTCAGTCAGTAGTTTTCGATGAAGCCGAAAACCGCCTCCATGCCCACAAAGCGATAATGGCGCTGACAATCTAGCAGGACAGTGAGTCAAAAGAACCGTCCGAAACCACCGAAAAAGTGCTTTTTTACGTGTCATTCTGAGCGATAGCGAAGAATCTAATTAGCGTAAACCCCAACATTAAGGAATTCCAAAGAGATCCTTCGTCGCCTGCAGCTCCTCAGGATGACATTTATGATACTTTTTCAGCAGTCTCGAACCGTCCCCCTGACTCACCGAGTGCCAGGTTTCCCGGTGAATAGGACAAAAATCAGTACAGGGTAGGCCAATATGCCTATCCTTCTTGTTTTTAAGCAATTATGAGTATTTGGCTAAAAATTCTTGTTTTAATAAAATAATTTATAAAAAGGGCGATTTTAGAGAAAATATATGGTTGAAGAACAAGCCCGGGTAAACTATAATAACTACAGCATATTGTGTAGTGTTTATAATTAGACCATATATATTGTGTTTGGGAGGCTAAACCATGAAAAGTATTAGAAAACGAGATGGCCGGGTAGTTCCATTTGAAAAAGGGAAAATCGTTAATGCTATTTATAAAGCGGCTCAGGCAGTAGGGGGTAGAGATTATGCAACCGCCGAGCGCCTGGCTGATAAAGTTATCGAACTGGCCGGTTATTACTACCTGGATGATTTTGATATAGCCACGGTTGAAGAGATACAGGATCTGGTAGAAAAAGTGCTGGTTAAAAACGGTCATTATCGGACGGCCAAGGCTTATATACTTTACCGCAAACAGCATGAAATCATGAGGGAAAGCCGACAGCTCATCCAAAACAACGAAATTGTTAAAAACTACCTTGATCGCAGCGACTGGCGGGTAAAAGAAAACTCTAACATGAATTTCAGCCTGCAGGGCATGAACTTTCACATTTCCTCCATAGTGACCAGTCAGTACTGGCTTAATCAGATATACACCGAGCAGATGAAAGAAGCCCAGCAAAATGGCGATTTTCATATGCATGATTTAGGTATACTGGCAGTTTACTGTGTGGGTTGGGACTTGCAGGACTTAATCCGGGAGGGCTTTAAAGGTGCCCGAGGTAAAGTAGTGAGTAAACCGGCCAAGCATTTTCGTACCATATTGGGACAGATTGTAAACTTCTTCTATACCCTGCAGGGCGAAGCTGCTGGAGCCCAGGCTTTTTCGAATTTTGACACCCTGCTGGCACCTTTTATCTATTATGATCAACTTAATTATGAACAGGTCAAACAGAGTTTGCAGGAATTCATCTTCAATGTCAACGTACCTACCCGAGTTGGCTTCCAAACTCCATTTACAAACCTTACCATGGACCTTAAAGTGCCGGGATATTTTAAAGACCAACCCGTTATTATCGGTGGCGAATTTAAGGACAAGACCTATGGCGAATTCCAGGCTGAAATGGATATGTTAAACCAGGCCTTTGCCGAGATTATGATGGAAGGTGATGCGGAGGAGCGAGTCTTCACCTTCCCTATCCCTACCTATAACATCACCGAGGATTTCGATTGGAATAGCCCCAACTATGATAAAATCTGGGAAATGACGGCTAAATACGGCATTCCTGGATTCGCCAACTATATTAATTCCGATATGGACCCTGAAGATGCCCGCAGCATGTGCTGCCGCCTACGGCTGGACAACCGTGAGCTTAGGAAACGGGGTGGAGGACTGTTTGGTTCTAATCCCCTGACCGGATCAATTGGGGTAGTAACCATTAATATGCCGCGGATTGGCTATCTGGCCCAGGATAAGGACGATTATTTCCGGCGTTTGGCCGATATTATGGATTTAGCCCGCGACAGCTTGGAAATTAAAAGAAAAATGCTGGAGAACCTGACCGATTCCGGACTATATCCTTACTCCCAGTTCTATCTACGGGGGGTAAAAGAATCTACCGGTAGATTCTGGATAAATCATTTCTCTACCATTGGGTTGGTGGGAATGAATGAATCCTGTCTCAACTTCCTGGGTGAGGATATTACCGGGAATCAGGGTTACCCCTTTGCCCTGGAAGTGCTGGAATTCATGAGAGAACGTATACAACGCTACCAGGACGAAACCGGCAATTTGTATAACCTGGAAGCAACCCCGGCAGAGGGGGTAAGCTACAGCCTGCCCCAGAAAGACAGGGCCCGTTTCTCCGACATTATTGTGGCCAATAATGATGCCGTTAAAAATCAGGGAGCTGAGCCTTACTATACCAATTCCTCTTTCCTGCCGGTGGGTTATACCGATGACATCTTCCTGGCTATGAAGATGCAGGATCCCCTGCAGTGTATGTATACAGGAGGAACTACTTTCCACATCTTTGTTGGTGAAGCCCTGCCTGATGTGGATTCGGTCAAGATGCTAATTAAAAAGGCCTGTGAGCAGTTTAAGATGCCCTATTTCTATATTTCACCTACTTTCAGTATCTGCCCCCAGCATGGATATATAGCCGGTGAATACCACACCTGCCCCAACTGTGAGACGGAAGGCAAAGAAACTGTCTGCGAGGTATACTCCCGGGTAGTAGGCTATCTGCGTCCGGTAGACCAGTGGAATGAAGGCAAACAGGCTGAGTTTAGGAATAGAAAGACATATAAAGTAGTATGAGATTTGCGGGATTATTAAAACAGAGCTTGACTGACTACCCCGGGAAGATAGCTGCGGTGCTATTCTCCCGGGGATGCAATTTGCGCTGTCCTTTTTGCCATAATGCTCACTTGCTGGTTAAACCCGGACGGACGGGAATGGCCGATGAAATAGAAACCCCGGAACTTATTCCTTTTCTGGAGGAGCGCCGGGGCTTTTTGGATGCAGTAGTATTCAGTGGAGGGGAACCTACTATAAATCCTGAACTTCCTCAGGTAATAAAACAAGTTAAAGAAACAGGTTATCTGGTTAAGCTGGATACTAATGGCACTAACCCTCTTATGCTGGACCAACTGCTACAGCAAGAATTGCTGGACTACGTGGCCGTGGACATTAAAGCTCCAATGGAATACGAGAAGTATCTGCAGGCCAGTGGTAGGCTAACCTTTGAGGAATTTTTTAATGTAAGGTCTTGCATAAACCTTCTTAAAACCGCTACCGTAATGGTGGAATTCAGAACTACCGTAGTTCCTCTCTGGCATTTACCCGATGACATAGCAGAGATAGCCCGCTATATAGAGGGTGCCAGGCTATACTCCCTGCAGCAGTTCAACCCGCGTACGACCTTGGATTCCGATCTATCCGGGGTAAAACCCTATAGCAAAGCAGAACTGGAAGAGATAGCTGCTCGCTGCCAACCATACGTTCAAAAAGTCCGGGTATGTAACGTATAAAAGGATAAGGACTAAAAAACCATTTCATAGTAGTGTCAATTGCGTTAAAATAGAACTGGAGAAAACTAAGGAAAATTAGGCATAGAAAGATTTGAAGAAGCCAGAAGTTTTCATCTGCAGTAAATAATGACATTTACCAAACCTGAATACAAAAGAGTGCGCAGCATGCCGCAAGGTGCCGGGCTTAGATTGCAGTCCGGAAATAACGCAAGGATATGATAAGGGGGATGGGCATGTATAGACTTAGCCGTTTCAACTGTATTGATGGTAAACCAGACGAAGATCAGGTGGAAGTATGGGCTGAATCCTATTTTTATAACATAATGAACATTCTGAACGCTTTCTTCTCTCAGGTGGATGTTCCAGAAACCATAGCTCGGATGAGCTGTATACCCTTTGATGAACTTGTTGCCGAGGAGTTAGAGGATGAAGATTCCGAGGTAATCGCTATCGCTGTAAACAAAACCCTGGAACTATTAGAAATGGAAATGGATTTGTGGCAGGCTTACCTGGCTGATGAATAGCCTGGAACATAAGAAACCAAAAAGCCGGAGTAAAACCCGGCTTAATTTTTTCACTAAAATATAGCTATACCCTAAGAATAATGATAAAATAATCGGTGGTTAAATATAACATTAGAAGAGATAGTTGGGGGTTAAAAAATGGAGAAATGCAGCAGCTGCAACAAACAGTTCCCAGAACAAGCCATGAAAACTATGGTTCACATTATTGAGAGGAAAGCCTATATTAAAAATATATGTCCAGCTTGCCAGTCTATAGTGCTTAATAATCCTAATTATTACTATTTGGCGGACGAAAAGAAATCTAAATAGGCTAAGCTTACAATAAACATTTGTTTAGCACAACAGCACGAATAAAGCCGGCATCTGCCGGCTTCTTGACGCGCACACATAATCCTGTTATCATCTATTTGTCAATATAATATGCCGATGTGGCTCAGTGGCAGAGCAGCTGATTCGTAATCAGCAGGTCGCCGGTTCAAATCCGGCCATCGGCTCCAGGTGAAAGTAA
>CAZAZH010000050.1:5310-12700 GCA_964489585.1 uncultured Syntrophomonas sp. | reverse complement strand
TGCTGCAGCCAGGCGGCGAATATTTCACCCTTCTTCATGGTCATCTTACGGCCTACCAGATCCAGGGATTGGATATAGTTGGTGCCTTCCCAGATGGAGTAGATGCGGACATTTCTATAGATTTCGGCAATGGGATATTCTTCGGAAAAACCGTAACCGCCATAGCATTGCAGGGCCTCTGAAATGCATTGCTCGGCCATATCGGAACAATAGGCTTTGACTATGGGAGTATTGACCTCCAGGAATATCCTGGCCTGTTTATGTAGCTCGGGGTCAGCACTGTTGTTTTCAATATCAATCCACCAGAAGGTTTGCAAAACCATGGCCCGGAAAGCCTCTATATGTGCTTTTTGGAACATCAGCATGCGTTTCACGTCTTCATGTTTGATTATTTGGCATCTTCCTGCTTTGGGGTTGGTGGTGGGGCGACCTTGAATGCGTTCATTGCAATACTGCACAGCGTTGTAATAGGCTGATGCTGCCAGGGCACACCCTGACATACCTGACATCAGGCGTTCTTCGTTCATCATCTTAAACATCTGCGCCATTCCCTGACCAACTCCATCTTCTCCGGGAGGATTACCGAGCAGGAAACCTTTACATTTACCTTCTTCGCCAAAGTTAATCACACAGGTGGGCGAGCCCTTATGCCCCAGTTTATGCTCGACACCGGCACAATTGATGTCATTCCATTCCCCGGGGTTGCCATTGGCATCAGGCAGGAATTTTGGAACTACGAACAAAGACAGACCCCTGGTCCCAGGTGCAGCACCCTCGATGCGGGCCAGGGTAAGATGGATTATATTTTCAGTGATATCCTGTTCTCCACCGCTAATAAAGCATTTGGTTCCCTTAACCAGGTATACGCCGGGTTCTCCGGTAGGAATAGCTCTGGTGGTTGAATCGCCGACATCGGAACCCGCCTGGGGCTCAGTAAGATCCATAGTTCCGGTCCATTTGCCGCTGTACATGTTAGGCAGGTAGGTCTTTTTGAGTTCTTCGCTGCCGAAGTCCCTCACCAGCCCGGCAGCCCCAGAATTAGCTAACCACATGGTCTGAATGGAAGGGTTAGCGCCTATAAAATATTCATTCAAAGCCCATACCACTGAAAGCGGTAAAGCTGATTCATCATTGGGGTCCATGTTGGTAGCGGCGAAACCGTTTTCAACAATAAAGTTGTAGGCAGTTTTACTGGAATCGGGAGTCAAAACTTTACCGTTTTCAAATTTACATCCGATTTCATCAGAGTCTGCACAAGAGGGAGCTACTACCTCTTTAGCGCCTTTGAGTGCATTATCCAGAATAAAATCCAGGTCATCCACTGAATACCCGTCTTTAAAGCGTTGCGTAGAAAATATTTTGTCCATATCCAACCATTCTTTAAGGATGAACTTCTGATCTCTGCTGTTGTTCATAAAGTTTGAAGCCATTCTTTCTCCCCCTTTTCGGTATAATTAAAATCTCTTTCTAGCAAACTTACATATGCGGAAAGTTTTAACGCGTATTAATTTAATTTAACCATAAAAAGGCCACCCTGTGTAATTTATTTTTGGGTGGTTGGAATTTTACAAATAGTGGTGCAGGTATCAGACTTATTGTGAGAATGTGGATTTACTTGAGGAGGGGGCAATCAGGTGCGTGACTTCCAGATGACTTTGCCTATTATCAAAAATAACTATGCCTGGGGAAGGGAAGGGTTTTTAGCAGGGTTCCCAGAACTTAATAATAGTAGAATTATAGTTCAGGTAATATTACGGCTTATCTGGGAGGGTTTGGATGGAATTATCAGGTTTCGCCTGGAAACTGGCGGATATTATATTTATCATCAACATATTTCTGGTGGCCATAGTGGTAATATTTGAGCGCCGTAATCCGGTTGCCACTGTAGCCTGGATTTTATTACTGGTATTTGTTCCTATATTAGGGTTTTTAGCATATGTATTTCTGGGGCAGAACCTGCAGCGCAAAAAACTCTTCTATTTGAAAGAAGAGGAAGAGCATGAACTTTTGAGCTTACTGGCGGGACAGGACGTTGGCCTGCGCAAAAACAGCCTCTATTTCAATGACCCCCGGATTCGGGAATACTTGGATCTGGTCTATCTACAGATGGTCAGCAGTTATTCCTTGTTAACTCAGGATAATAAGGTGGAAGTCTTTCATGAGGGAGAGGAACTGTTTAATCGGATACTATCCAGTTTGAAAAATGCTCAAAATTATATTCACATGGAGTATTTTATTATTCGCAACGATTCCCTGGGTCGGTATATAATGAAAATTCTCACTAAAAAAGCTCAAGAAGGGGTAGAAGTTAAACTGCTCTATGATGGCATGGGCTCTATACGGCTATCTCCACGCTTTTTCAAAAAATTCCATGAGGCAGGTGGCCGCAGTGCTGCCTTTTTCCCGCCTTTTTTACCCTATATAAACGTGCGTATAAACTTTCGTAATCATCGCAAAATCCTTATTATAGATGGCGAAGAAGCTTATATTGGAGGGTTTAATATAGGTAATGAATACCTGGGACTGTCATCTCGTTTTAATCACTGGCGCGATTGTCATCTAAAAATTAAGGGGAGTGCCATTGACACCCTGGAAATGAGATTCCTGCTCGATTGGCGTTTTGCCGCCCGTGACCCCTTGCCCGAAACGGACATCTATTTTCCTGAGCGTAAACCTGAAGGGAGCAGTGCATTACAAATAGTATCCAGCGGACCGGATATGAATTATCCGGCTATAAAAAATGGCTATCTTAAACTTATCAATAAGGCTCAACATAGGCTTTATATAGAAACCCCTTACCTGATACCTGATGACAGTATACTGGAAGCTTTGAAAATAGCAGCTCTCTCCGGAGTAGACGTACGTTTGATGATTCCGTACAAACCGGACCATTTTTATGTTTACTGGGCCTCTTTATCTTATGTAGGGGAACTGCTTGAAGCCGGTGTTCGTTGTTACCAGTACCAAAAGGGGTTTTTACACAGTAAAATTATTTGCGCTGATGGTTTTGCCAGTTCGGTAGGAACTGCTAATTTGGATATCAGGAGCTTTGAACTTAATTTTGAAGTTAATGCCTTTATCTATGACGAGGAAATTAGCCGCCAACTGGAGGAGAAGTTTTTATTAGCCCTGGAGGATTGCACCGAAATTACCCTTGAAACCTATGCTACTCGTTCGATGCGGGTTCGTTTCAAAGAAGGCCTTTTCCGTCTACTTTCGCCCATACTTTAGGTGCCACAAGTTTTATGTACCGCGAGATAGCATCTGCACACTCTAAACCCCTTGCCATGCAGAAGCTATTGCTGTTGTTTGCAAAAGCCCATTATCACTGGTCATTAAGTCTTCCCAGTTTAACTCTGAAACCTGCTGTTTGCCTAATGAAGCTACAGCTATAGCGACTTCCTGGCGCAATGCTTCCATAAAGTTAGCCATAGCCTGACTGGCTTCTTTTTCGTTCAGGTTGGCTGCTTTTTTACCATCAGCCAGGATCAGCGATTCCACTGGTTGCCAGGGAACGGCTTTTGTTACCTGGCGATGAAGCAGGGCAAATAAAATAACATTATCTAACATAACGGCTCGTGCTCCCAGGGCCAGAAGTTTAACACTATCACCGGCATCCCAGATACCACCGCTGGCTATTAAATCAATCTGGTTATCAAGTTTCTCCTGGTATAGGAAACGATGGGCGCGGGCTGTGGCATAGGCCAGGGGCAGGCCAAAGTTGGCTGCAGTTACTGCTGGAGCCAGCAAAGAACTGGACTCATAACCTTCAATAATAATCACATCAACCTCAGCCTGGGCCAATAATTCCAGGTCCTTTTCTATGTGGGCATTACCGGTTAGGCGTACGGCAACCGGGGCTCCTCTGCTCAGTTTTTTAAGTTCACCCACTAGACGGGACAAATCTTTTCTTCCCAAGGGAAGATTATAAAAACGAGGCAAGTAGGCCTGCTGGGATAGGGGACTAAAACCTGCTTGTTCCCAGTTAAGAGGTGAAACCGAACCTTGCCCCAGTTTAATTTCTACCATGCGGGCTTGCCTCAAGTTAGCATCTGTTAGCATAGGTGAGTCTGGTTGATCCAGGGTAAGGATCAGGCGGTCTATCTTTGCCAATTCATTGTCATTAAATGCCTGCTCACCAGTTAGCAAAGCCGTTCCACTAATATTGGCTGCATCTATTAGAGCTTGCCTTACCGTGCCACTTACCTGCAATCCGGTGGACGGTGCAGCAATAATAAAGGGGGATGCCAATTTAAGAGGCTTACCACTGGCTGTACCAATTTTTACTCTGGTATCAATAGAATAGTGGTCTCGTACTGGTGGACAGGAGAGCTGGGCTGGACTTAAATAGACACGGGATAGGACGTCGTCCATTTTAAGGCGATCTGATGGCTTGAGCAAGGGTTGGCCAGTTTCCGCCCGGCGCAAAACCTCTACCAGCCGCAGCCAGGGAATATTATGGTAGCTATAAGTATAGGAGAGCAGCGAATCCTTAAGTGATGGGGTGCTGATAAGCTTTTTAATTATTTTGTCTATAGTCAGGTTAATAGCTAAAGGGGCTAATATAGCAGTTATAATAGACCCCACCAAAGCACCAATAAAAGACCACAGGTAACTGTTTCCCACGGCAGAATGACCCCCTTGAACCATATAAAAATAGTATTACCGCCTTACCTGCAAATATGAGAGTAGATGCCAAACTGTATCGGCATTTGGTAGAAAAATCATACCTTATATAGTTTCCCCGGAGGTGTAGGTCTTAGGGGAGTAGTATTTCCCAGGCTGATTGAAAAAGAGCAGCCATCAATTACAAGGATTTCCATGCTATATGGCGAATAAGGTTATAAAAAGATTGGTTTTTATCAATCAAGTTCTAAATTCAAAGCCATTTACAAGGCAGCTTTGTTATTATCACTTATTTTCATATTAAAAGGGGTGTTTGCCTTGCCAGAGCCTAAAGGCCGAATGAATGTAATGATTGACCAGGTGGTGACATTAAAAAACTACCTGACGGAGCAGCCTGACCGAACGGAAAAAGTGTTGATGGAGGCTCTAGGTTTTAAGAAGAATACTTTATATCGTTTGCTGTATAATCTGGCCAATGACCCGACGATATGTGTTGACGGTAAGTTTCCGGTACTGGCGCGGGGGCGGCAACTAAGCCTGAAAGCAGTTGAAAAATACCTGGATAAATTAGAAGAAGGTCGGGCTGAAGGGCCAAAACCTATAGAGCGCCTGCTTTATCTATACATTAACCTGCATAATTCCATCCCATTTGGCGGGCTTACTATGGAAGAAATTAAACGAAATTATCGGGATTTGATTGAACAAAGTGGTGGGAAAAGTCCTTCCGATGTAGCTCTAAAACGGATGATTTACCGCGACCTGGTGGAGTTAGAAGGATTAAATATTAACATTGAACGGCCTTCCACGGGAAGTCGTAAATACTGCCTGAAAGAACGCTATTTACCCAAACTTAGCCCTGATAGTGCTGCAGCTGTATATGTAAGTATGTTGCTATATGAAAACACTTTACTGGATAAGGCTACTACCTGTGCAAAAAACGAAATTGAAAAAACTTTTTTTAAAAATGCTAGTACGAAAGTGGGGCTTTTGTCGCAAAGGATATATGTTATTGGTGATACCCTGTTCCATCCTGAAGAATTTGGGGATACCCTGGGAAAACTGGTGCGCGCTGTAATCGAGGGTTTTGAGCAGAAGATCACCTATGCCAAGGTAAATGGCGAGGTTTCTGAACGTATAATTCGACCGCTGGGCATGGTTTGTAAACGTAATGTATGGTATGTAATAGCCTATGCCCCGGAGCGCAAAGATTACCGAACCTTCCGGGTAGATCAGATTATTTCCATAGTTAATCATGAGAACAGTACATTTAAATATCCCCGGGGATTTAGCATTACCAAGCATATCGGTGCTAGCTGGGGAGTTTACTGTGATGACCCGGTCAGAAAGGTACAGCTCAAGTTTTCCCGGGCAGTAGCCAACCGGATTAAGAATTTACGTTATCACCATAGTCAAAAAATAATTGAAGAAGGCCGGGATGGGTCATTAATAGTAGAATTTGAAGCCTGCGGTTTTAAGGAACTGCAAAGTTGGATTTTACAGTGGGGGCCGGAAGTGGAGGTTCTGGAACCACTTGATTTACGAGAGCAGGTTAGGGAGCGAGCACGACAGGTAGTACAGTTATATGACCGCCGCAGGAAAAAAACATAAGTATCATTTGATGCGCAATTTATAAGTGTTCCAGGGCAAATCTTCTGGTCTATCATTCTCTACCAGCTTAACCAAGTTTTCGGGCCCACGAAAGATTCCATCACCTTTAAAATTCTGGGCCATCAAAACTACTGGCATTAGGGGAAAATATCGGGAAAATAAATTAAATGCTTCTGTAAATAGCCTGTTATCTTCCAGTACATCTCGTTTAACAATAACTACTACAAAGGTATACTCATTTTTTTGCACTATAGCTGCAGTAAATTCCGCCAAAGCGATTTCTCCTTTCAACCTGGGATCAAGGTCACTTTGCAGGTAAAATATTGTTATAGCTATATTCTATGGTAATAGATGGCTATAGACAAGGTAATTTAAACCAAATGAAATCTTAGTGTAATTAGTAAAAATATCGCAGGAAAACAGGAATTATTGTAGAATAATAACAGATACGAAAAAACGATAAGACAATGGTATCAATTTTATATCATTAATAAAGTAACCACGAAGGTTAAAGCGAGCCAGAAGGCAGCATTATTTCTTCGTGCTTTTTTATTTATTTAAAATAAGTTAGGTGGGAGGGAAGATTTGAGTCTATTGTGGGAAACGGGATACGATTAACCTACTATAGGTAAGATAAAAAAGGAAAAAGGGATGATTTTACAGGGTATGTTATACTAATGTCAGTTTAAAAGGAGAAGCGGAGGTAAAGGGTTGCGAATAGCAGTAGTTGATGGCCAGGGAGGCGGAATTGGAAGAGTCATAGTAGAGAAACTGCGTAAGGAAATGGGCGATTCCTGTGAAATTATTGGACTGGGGACCAATTCCATAGCCACATCCTTGATGCTAAAAGCCGGTGCCAATGAGGGGGCAACCGGAGAAAATGCAGTTATAAAAAGCGTAGCCGGGGTCGATGTAATAGCTGGTTCTCTAGCTATACTGGCGGCTAATTCTTATCTGGGAGAATTGACTCCGGCAATGGCTGAGGCTATTGCTTCCAGCGGGGCAATTAAGATGCTTATACCGCTTAATCGGTATAAAATTGAAGTACCCGGTACTATTGAAGAACCACTGCCCATTCAGGTTGATCGCCTGGTTGCGCGAATAAGACAAATTCATGAACAGACATAGGTGACAGGGGACGGTTCCTGTGTCACCT
>CAZAZH010000050.1:0-5210 GCA_964489585.1 uncultured Syntrophomonas sp. | reverse complement strand
TGTCACCTATTAATCGGAAAGGTGGAAATAATATGTGTAAAAACATGCCGCCATTAGAACTGGCTATTCAGTTTCACGGTCATATTTGCCCCGGTCTTTTGATTGGGGTAAGAGCTGCCGAGTTTGCCCAGAAACACCTGGATGTATCCCCGGATTATGATGAAGAATTGTTGGCTATTGTTGAGACTGATTCCTGTGGGGTAGACGCCATTCAGGCTATACTGGGTTGTACCTTTGGCAAGGGCAATCTAATATTTAACGACTACGGTAAAAATGTATATACTATTGCCAGCCGAGATAAGAACCGGGCAGTGCGTATAGCGCAGAAATATGGGGCTACGTCTTTTAGAGAGTCGGAACGTTTCCGCGAATTAAACCGCAAAGAAATTTTAAGTGAAGACGAAGCAGCGGAAAAGGAAAACTTAATTGGTATTCTGTTTGAGAAAATAATGACTATGCCTCTGGAGGACCTTTTTACCTGGGAGGATGTCGAACTTGAAATGCCAGGTAAAGCACAGATATATGCTACCCGACAGTGCGCTGCCTGTGGTGAAGGGGTTATGGAAACCCGGGCCCGGCAGACAGATACAGGCATTCTTTGTATACCTTGTTACAATAAGCGCGGAGGTGAAGCTTAATGTGTGAAGCCAATGTCTACATTGACCGCGGTGCTGGCGAAGAACTGTTAATGGAGAAAGTCGACCGCATCATTCCTGGAGAAGAGAATAATATCTTTATGGAAAGTATCTTTGGCGAGCGCAGGGTAGTTAAGGCTCGTATACGGGAAATGGAACTGGTGCACCACCGGATAATACTGGAGGAGGTAAAAGAAGCAGCTGAAGTGCGGGAACTGGAAATTTGGCTAGAGCCCGATACTGACCATGGCCATTTCCATGAGGGTGAAGAAGTAAGCCTGAAATTGCTCAAAGGCTACAACATGAAGGTCGACTCTACCGCAGGTTTACAGGATGTTAAGGCTTTTGTAGTTTCAGATGGTGATAAACGTGAAGTTCATTTGCACGAACACGATGATTCCAAAAATATAATTCTGGGTCAAGAAGCTGAAGGATTAATCCAGGTTTATGTAAATGAAGGAGATAAGCTGTATGCCAAATTAATAGTTGAAATAGGTCATCATCATCACCACGGTTTGGAACCGCTGGGGTTACCTCTAGAGATTGTTCCCAGCAATTACAGCCATGCCCGTATGGGTGAGAATTATGAAATTCAGGTGCTAAAAGATGGGGAACCACTAACCGGCGCAGAGGTTAGAGCTACTTATGCCGGAACCCAAAATCGGGATTATCCCCATCATTTGACTACTGATAGCGAAGGTAAAACCAGGTTGTATCTAACCGCCCGGGGTAATTACCTGTTTACCGTTACCCATGATGGCATTACCAGCACCTTTACCCTGATGAAGAGCTTCTAAGGTGACACAGGAACCGTCCCCTGTCACCCGGCGGGTGTAATTTTTTTACTATATTTGCAGGAAATCAAACTTTAATGTAGAAATATTAAGATGATAAACAGCACCAAGAAGGTGTTGAAATATCAGCCGTTGGTTTAAGTAAAAATAGAATAAGAATTTAATAGGCCATGAAGGCAGGGCTGGAATGAATCTAGCACACTGGTTTTTCATGGCCTTTTTCTGTTTTAACGGGTAATAATGTAAATTTAGCTGGGAGGGTTAAAAATGCACATTCCTGATGGTTACTTAAGTCCGCAGACTGCGATACCGATGATTGCAGTAATGGTTCCGGTTCTAGGGGTGGCGGCGAATAAGGTTAAAAACGACCTGAAAAAAAAGCAAATTCCGGTACTGGCCGCCGGGGCAGCGTTTTCATTTGTCATTATGATGTTTAACCTGCCGGTACCAGGGGGGAGTTCAGCACATGCCGTCGGGGCAGTATTGCTAGCGATACTTCTGGGGCCATGGGCAGCCTGTTTGGGGGTATCGGTAGCATTAATTATTCAAGCCCTGGTGTTTGGTGATGGCGGCATACTGGCACTGGGGGCTAATTGTTTTAATATTGCTTTTGTTATGTCTTTTGCCGGGTATTATACTTACAAACTAATCAAAGGAGCGGCTGATAAGTTATCCAGACGAGGGATGGCGGCTACTTTTATAGGAAGTTATGTGGGGTTAAACATTGCCGCCTTGACTACGGCCTTAATGTTTGGAGCTCAGTATCACCTGTTCCAGGCTGCTGATGGTACGCCATTATATTTTATGTATTCCATTAAAGTAGCGGTCACGGCAATGATGACGGAACACCTGCTGCTGGCCGGGCCGGTGGAAGGATTAGTTACAGTTTTAGCCCTCTGGTTTGTGGGCAAGAATTACCCGGCTCTGCTGTCAGATGGTCCTAAATGGATTGCTGGTAATGGTAAGGAGGTAGGAAGCCATGCTTAAAACCTATAAAAATCTGTGGTGGGGCTTACTGGCACTCATCATCATTTCACCGTTGGGACTGCTGGCTACAGGTACTGCATTTGGGGAATGGGGCCTGGATGAATTGGTAGATGAAGTTGGCTTCATTCCTGCCGGGCTGGCCAAATTTGCTGACTTTTGGCAGCATGCTCTGATGCCTGATTATTCAGTTCCCGGAATGGACGCCAGTTTCGGCCTGGAGGCTGCAGGATATATTATTTCGGCTGTTGTAGGGGTACTTCTGGTAGTTCTGGTAATATCCATTTTCTATCGCCTGGCCCGGGATTAATATAGTTAGGGGTAAGGCGGAGTGACAGGGGACGGTTCGAGATTGCTGAAAAAGTTTTATAAATGTCATCCTGAGGAGCTGCAGGCGACGAAGGATCTTTTTGGGATTACGTAATATTGGGGTTTACGCTAATTAGATTCTTCGCTATCGCTCAGAATGACACATAAAAGAGCACTCTTTCAGTGGTTTCGGACGCGGTTCCTGTGTCACCTCAGGTCTGAGGTGACACAGGAACCGTCCCCTGTCACCCGGAAATTGGACATCGGGGGAATAAATATGAGCAGGGTATTTATACCGGATTGGATGGGTAAAGAACAATATATAGAGGTTAGCTCAAAGGGAAAGGGCGGCAGCAGGATGGGCTTTTTGCGAAAAACGCTGCGGGAGCTGCAAAAAAGCCTGTCCAGCGAGCGCTTAAGTGAGTATTATGCCCGCCAAAATGGCTTACTACAACAAATTGATCCTCGTATTAAGTTAATCGCTACTATTAGTTTAATAATCATAGCGGGGCTTACTCGCAGGCTGGAAATTTTGCTGGGTCTTTGGGTACTAACCTTGATATTGATGTACTTTTCCGGCTTGCCGGTTTTAAAAATGCAGATTAATATTTGGGCTTTTATTCCCTTGATAACCCTGCTCATAGCTATTCCGGGAATGTTTAACTTGTTTAATGACGGTATACCATTGCTGGTACTGCACCGTTTCAGCGAACCGATATACCTGTGGGGGTATAAGCTACCCCAGAGTATATTTATCAGTCAGCAGGGTGTAATGGCTGCCTTATATCTCTTTCTACGAGTAGGTCTATCCCTATCATTGGGGGTATTACTGGCAGTGACTACGCCGGTATCCCGTCTACTAAGATCTCTGCGAATGCTTGGCATACCCGCCTTGTTCGTAATGCTCATTGAAATGACCTATCGTTACCTGGTTATGTTACTTATGCTTTCTTTGGAAATGTTTGAAGCCCGTAAAATGCGCACCGTAGGTAACTTATCCCTACGCCGTCAGCAGGCCCAGGTAGGTTCGTCCATTGGTACCCTGTTTGCAAAAAGCATAATAATGGCAGAAGAAGTATACCAGGCCATGACCGCCCGATGTTATACCGGCCAATAGGTAGTTTTAGGAAACGTTCTCCTTATATCCTTCCTCCTTTTATCCTCACAGTTTGGAGGAATATTGTACCAGATAACTGTATAATACTTATTGAAGACGAAGCAAAGATTGGAGGATATTCCTTGGCAAAAACGCTGTTTCATCTACAGGGAGTAGGTTTTACTTACGGCAGGGGGATAGAGGTATTCCATAATTTAAACTTAAAGATTGATAAAGGGGAAAGTGTTTGCTTGCTAGGTGCCAATGGTTCCGGCAAATCGACCTTGCTTAAGATATTATGTGGTCTGGTCTTTCCTGACGAAGGTAAATTTAAAGCCTTTAATAAAGAAATAACCGAAGAAATAATGGAAAATGATGGTTTTGCGCAGGATTTCCACCGCCGGGTGGGATTTATTTTCCAAAATTCTGATGCCCAGCTTTTTACTACCCGGGTATGGGATGAGATTGCTTTTGGACCTTTACAGTTGGCCCTTAGTAAGACTGAAATTAAACAAAGGGTAAATGATGTAATACATATGTTAAAGCTAGAGGAATTACAGGAAAGGTCCCCCTATTTATTAAGCGGCGGAGAGAAGAAAAAGGTGGCAGTGGCTTCGGTCTTAGTTTTAAACCCGGAAGTGCTAATTCTGGACGAACCAACTAACGGTTTAGACCCACGAACTCAGAGATGGCTGATAGACCTTTTATTGGAACTAAACCACCGGGGTTGTACCATAATTACATCTACTCATAACCTCGAATTAGCCCACGCTTTGTCCCACAGAGCACTGGTTTTATCCGAACAACACCAGTTGGTATATGATGGACCTACCTCTGAAGTTCTGTCTGACCGCAATCTATTACAACAAGTAAATCTGATTGACGAATATTGTCATGTGCATGGAGAAGGCCAGCACGTTCATCGCTATGTTCATAATTAATGAGGAGTTAGGGGTTCGCGTGTGCCCTTCAGGGTATCCCTGTGATATAAAGCTTGCCAAAGAAGGAGAGATACAATAAGATAGATGAAACAAATTAATAAAAAAATTAAGCGTATTTTGTAGGATTTTTTAAATTTATATAGAATATATAGTTCAAACAATCTGTAAATGGGCAAGGAATGCCAGTTTGCGGGAGAAAGAAGAGTTTTTGGTAAGAGAAAGGCTTATCTGGTTTACGGTAAAAATTGCACTTGGCAATACATAATATCTCCGAGTCTGTTTATCCTAAGGTGTAACTATGGAACTCAGACCTGGGTATAGCCCGAAAGTGCTACACCTTCCCGTATTGTGAAAAGGAGATGCTCAGTTTAGGCAGAAGGGGATAAGTGTGCCCATGAAGGGTTCGGCTGCTTATTCGTCTGTGCATCTATGCTCGGCATTTCTTGTCGAG
>CAZAZH010000049.1:0-12776 GCA_964489585.1 uncultured Syntrophomonas sp. | reverse complement strand
TCCGGTCATCATGAAAACATCCGCCGCTGGCGTAAGCAGCAGAGCCTGTTAATGACCTTGCTAAAACGTCCGGAATTACTTTTAAACCGGGAATATGATGCTGAAGAAAAAGAACTGTTACAGGAAATATTATTTAAGGAGCAGTAAACAGTGGCCAATTCCAACAACTCAATTATGGTGCCTGGCACCTGTGGGAGTGAGAACAGTAACGATGAGGAAGGGTAAAGTCTATATTGCATTGCTGCATTATCCTATGTATAACAAGCGCATGGATATAATCACTACCTCAGTTACCAATCTGGACTTGCATGATATTTCCCGGGTAGCCAGGACCTATAATGTGGAGGGCTTTTTTGTAGTTCATCCTTCCCCTAGCCAGCATCGTTTGATAAAGGAGATCGTTTCTTACTGGCAGGAGGGTTACGGGGGAAGTTATAACCCGGATAGAAAAGAAGCCTTTGACCGACTAATGACGGTAGACAGTCTGCAGGAAGTTTTAAATATTATTCAAGATAAGACTGGCCAAAAACCGGATACTATAGCTACTGATGCCAGGGTTTATCCTAATACTGTATCCTATCGTGATATGAAGGATAAGATTTTTAATAATGAGCAGGTGTTTTTAATTCTTTTTGGTACCGGCTGGGGGATGGATAAAAGCTTGATAGCATCCTGTACTTATATACTGGAACCAGTACAAGGGGATGCCAATTATAATCATTTGTCGGTACGCAGTGCAGTTTCCATAATCATAGATCGATTACTGGGGGAATACTGGTTTATTTAAAGAATTTTGCTTGAGTTAAGGGTAGGCGGTGTGGTATAATACCACTGTTCTGTGTAATGAAGGCGGTCCGCTGCATTAAAGAATGTATGAACGCTTACTAGGAACGCTCACCAGGAACGCTCGCTGGAAGGAGGTAAAGAATAGTATGCAAGACATAATCAGGTCTATTGAAGATGAATATTTCAAAAAAGATTTACCCGATTTTGCCCCCGGGGATAATGTAAAAGTACATGTTAAGGTAGTTGAGGGTACACGGGAAAGGATTCAGATTTTTGAGGGTACGGTAATAAAGATTCGTGGTGCTGGATTATCCCGGACATTTACGGTGCGAAGAATATCGTACGGTGTGGCGGTGGAAAGAACTTTCCCCCTGCATGCACCCAAAATAGCCAGGATAGAGGTTACCCGGAAAGGTAAAGTCCGTAGAGCCCGCCTGTTTTACTTGCGTGGCCTGACCGGCAAAAAAGCCCGGGTTAAAGAAAAAGGCAGATTTTAATTCAAACATAATGTAAGTCAGAGAGGAGGATACCCCGGGTATTCTCCTTTTTCGTATTAAATGGAGGGTGAAAACGTGAGCATTAACTGGTTTCCAGGGCATATGGTTAAGGCCAGGAAGGAGATACAGGAGAATCTGAAGCTGGTAGATATGGTAATTATGCTTTTGGATGCCCGTGCTCCCTATTCTTGCCGTAACCCACAACTGGAAGAAATGATTAATCCCAAACCAACTATTGTAGTTTTGAATAAAATGGATCTGGCCCTAACAGCTGACACCAGGAGACATCTGGAGCAATTACGTGATGAGGGCCGCCTGGCAGCGGCTATGGATTCAACCAATGGCAAGGGTTCACGTGAGGTTTTACAGCTTATAGCAACTGCTTTCGAACCGGTACGGGAGGATTTGCAACGGCGGGGAAGGAGAATCAGGCCTGCACGGGTAATGATAGTAGGAGTACCTAATGTAGGAAAATCGAGTTTCCTTAATTCGCTGGCGGGAAAAAAGGTGGCTACAACTGGAGCTAGACCAGGGGTTACCCGGGGCAAACAATGGGTAAGGATAAGAGATGATATTGAATTTATGGATACTCCGGGATTAATGTGGCCCAAAATAGACAGTATGGAGCAGGGTTTAAAACTGGCCTTACTTGATATAGTGGGAGAGAAAGCTTATCAGGAGTATGATGTCAGCCTTTATTTGATACAGCTTTTAAGGGAAAAGGCTCCCCAGGTATTGCATGATAAGCTGAAAATAGACAATCTCGAGCGACCAGAGCAGGAACTATTGGAAGATATAGCCCGTAAAAAGGGCCACCTCATTAAAGGTGGGGAAGTTGATGTGGAGAAAACTTGCACCGTATTATTGCAGGATTTTCGCAAAGGTAAGCTGGGGCCACTAAGCCTGGAGTAATATTGAATAGAAATTAAAAAGTAAAGCAACGGGGACGGTTTTTGAAAAGCAAAAAGAACCGTCCCCGTTGCTTTGTTGCTTCCAATATCCGCCTCATTCCTTCGATATCTGATGATTATCCTGGTCCCGGGGCGGGGATACACGGGTTTGCCCCTACAATATCCTACCACCTTAGCTTCGCTCTTGCATTGCTTTACCCCTCACACCTAAGCACTGTCCAACCTTCATCCCCGACGTCTTACGACTTACGAGCGATGACCTATTAGTTACGGATATATGCTATATAGAAATTATTAATTAATTATTCGAAATTTAGGAAGGATTAAGAGAAGTTTTGTAGAATAGACATTACATAAAAATAAGTAGGCATAAGTATAACAACGGGTTATGCTTATCGGAGGAGGTTTTAAAAAAGTGAATAGAAACAAGTGGTTTATTCTTTTGACCGGACTCATAATTGGAGCCTTTGCAGCTATTCTGGTTAAAATGGGTAGCCCGGGTAACATGGGGTTCTGTATAGCCTGTTTCGAAAGGGATATTGCAGGAGCCCTGGGTCTGCATCGTGCTGGAATTGTTCAGTATATGCGTCCCGAAATTATCGGACTATTACTGGGTGCAATGCTTACCGCCATGTTTAGTGGCGAGTTTAAAGCCCGAGGTGGTTCATCTACTCTGGTGCGCTTTATAATGGGCATGTTTATGATGATTGGTGCATTGGTATTCTTAGGCTGTCCTTTACGAGACATTTTAAGAATGGCTGGTGGAGACTACAATGCTGTGGTAGGACTTATTGGTTTCATTGCCGGTGTAGGCGGTGGAGTATATTTCCTCAAAAATGGCTTTAACCTGGGCCGGGCAGAATACAGCCATTCCAATGTGGGAGGTTACCTGTTACCAATTATATTTGCCTTTTTCCTCTTCCTGCTGTTAAAAGGAACTGTTTTTAATCCTGATGCGGGAGGCCCCCTGTTCTTTAGCGTTGAAGGCCCGGGTTCCATGGCTGCACCTATAGGAATCTCACTTGGAGTTGGTTTATTAGTCGGGTTCCTGGCTCAACGCACCAGGCTTTGTCTAAGTGGCGGAATCAGGGATTTCATTCTCATCCGGGATAATTATCTCCTGATCGGATTCCTTGGCATCTTTGCGGGAGCTTTAGTTTTGAATATTGCCTTTGGTTTCTTTAAACCTGGTTTTGCCGAACAGCCTATAGCTCATACTATGCATATATGGAACTTCCTGGGCTTATTCCTGGTTGGTCTGACTGCAACATTGCTAGGAGGGTGCCCGTTACGGCAACTGATTTTATCCGGTGAGGGAGATATGGATGCCGCCGCAGTTGTAGTGGGTATGATAGTTGGTGCTGCTTTCTGCCATAACTTTATGTTAGCAGCCTCTCCAGCCGGCGTAGGTAATTTTGGCCAGATTGCTTGTATTATAGGTATTATTGTTATGGTGTGGATCGGATTTAGTTACCGGGAAGCGTAGGAGGTGTCGATTTGGATAAGTTAGATGTAAGAGGGCTCAGCTGCCCGGTTCCGGTTTTAAGAACCAAAAAAGCTATTGATAGTGGAGCTACAGAAATACTCATAGTGGGCAGCAGCCAGGTTTCCAAGGAAAATGTCAGTAAGCTCGCAGTATCCCAGGGTTTTACAGTTAATATTAAGGTGGACAACAAGGACCTTTGGGAGATGGAGATTAAAAAGTAGGCTAGAGCGTATTAAGTACAAGACAAAAACCGAATAAAACGGTAGAATAAAGAGGAACAATTGCGTTCCTCTTTATTATTTGGCTGCTAAAGACAGGAGAATGACATTGTTTAAACGTCTCTTTATTGTAGTTACCCTGATCTGCTTTGGGTGTTTAGCATCTGTAATTATTTATTATCAATTGCAGGACCAGGGGCAAATCCAGGCGGTACATGGGCAGCATGATGCAGAAGTAGTAGACAGTGAAAAGACACCGCAGATACAGACTATTACTCTTACGGCTGCCGGTGATTGCTTAATGCATGGACCGCAAATTAAATCTGGATTACAGTCAGATGGGTCTTACTATTTTGAACATTTTTTTACAGACGTGAAAGACCTGATTGATGAAGGTGACTACAGCTCTACTGACTTTGAAGCCGCCCTGGCTGGTCCTGAGACCGGGTATACTGGCTATCCTATGTTTAATAGCCCTGATGCTATAGCGACTACTTTTAAAGAAGCAGGTTTTGATTTGGTAGTTACCGCTAATAACCACTCGCTGGATAGAGGTTATAAGGGGGCTATTCGTACTCTCGATATACTTCAGGGAGCTGGATTGGATACGGTGGGAACTTATCGTAATGAAGCGGAAGCCCGGTCTTTTTTGATTAAGGATATAAATGGGGTAAAGGTTGGTTATTTAGCTTACAGTTATGGTACCAATGGCTTACCGGTACCAAATGAACATCCCGAATTTTTTAACTTCCTGGACCGTGATAATATAGTGGCAGATATATATGCTCTGCGTCCTCAGGTAGATATACTTATTCTGGTATTACACTGGGGTCAGGAGTATCAACCTGAACCTACTCAAGAACAAGTATTAATGGCCCATGAATTGCTAAATGCTGGAGCAGATATTATTCTGGGTAATCATCCCCATGTAGTTCAGACTATGGAAATAGTACAGGTAGGGGATAAAGATAAATTCGTCATTTATTCTATGGGTAATTTTATCAGTGCCCAACATGGACAGGAAAGAAACAGTGGGATAGTCCTTAAAATGAAGTTTAGTAAGGCTTTTACCAGTGGGGAAACTCTATTAGACGAGGTCTCCTATACTCCCACCTACTCACACCCCTATTATGACCAGGGCAAGTTAAAATACCGGGTAATTCCGGTAGAAGCCGGTATAGAGCGAATTAAGCAAGGTCAGGACCCTTTTATGAATGAAAGCGATTTACCCGTCCTGGAAGCGGTTCTCCAATCTACCCGCAGCCAACTGGGAGAAGCGTATTATAGAATCAAGAATTAAGAATGTAAAATGTAACATTTGTAGTTACTTTTGAACTAAATATGGAGGTGTAATTATGTTAAAGTTTCCAGCTCTTTTTTCTCCTATTAATATAGGTGGGGTAATGCTTAAAAATCGGGTAGTTATGGCACCGATGGCGGCGAATTATGCCCATCTGGATGGGGAAGTAAGTGAACGGCAAATAGCCTACTATCAGGCTCGGGCTCGGGGCGGAGCAGGGCTGATTATTGTTGAAGCCGCCTGTATTGACGCCCCTGTTGGGCGGGAAGGGTTTGGCCAGATTCTTATAGACCATCCGCGCTATGTGAGAGGTTTAAACCAACTGGCCGATAGTATAAAATCCTGTGGCAGCAGAGCGTTTATTCAATTATTTCATGCCGGTCGTCAGGCGCACACTATAATTACCGGAGTTCAGCAGGTAGCTCCCTCGGCGGTTGCTTGCGCTGCGGTGAAAGATGTTCCCCGGGAACTATCGATTACTGAGGTAAAGGATATCCGTGATAAATTTATTACTGCTGCCGGTCATGCTTATATGGCTGGATTTGATGGGGTTGAACTTCATGCTGCTCATGGTTACCTGATTAATGAATTTCTCTCACCAGATTCAAATCTGCGCCAGGATGAATACGGGGGCAGCCTGGATAATCGAGCACGCCTGTTAATGGAAATAGTTGCTGGCATAAAAAAGGGTTTCCCGAAATTAGTTATAGGTGTGCGTTTAAATATAGATGATTTTGTACCTGGTGGTTTAAAGATGCCTGAATCTCTAGAAATATGCCGGCGCCTGGAAGAGGCCGGGGTAGACCTGATTCATTGTTCCTGTGGTACTTACGAATCAGGCTTAACCAGCATAGAACCAGCATCTTATAGCGAAGGCTGGCGCACCTATATGGCAGAAGCAGTAAAACAGGTAGTAAAGATTCCAGTTATAAGCGGTGGTATGGTAAAAAGGCCGGAGATGGCAGAAGATATTATCCAAAACCAGCAGGCTGACCTGGTTTTTCTGGGACGGGCTTTACTGGCTGATAGTAACTGGGCACTGATGGCTAAGAAGGGTCATGTCGAAGACATTCGCCCCTGTATAATGTGTAATAATTGCATTGAAAGCAATTTTAAAGGAATTGCGGTAAGCTGTGCGGTTAACCCGTCGACTGGCAGGGAACGTGAGTTAATAAAAACTGCAAAAACAAAAAAGAAGTCTGCAGTAGTGGTAGTAGGGGGAGGACCGGCCGGAATGCAGGCAGCACTGGCTCTGGACGGTTATGGCCTTGAGGTTCAATTATTCGAGCAGGAGGAAAGGCTGGGAGGATTATTGAACCTGGCAGCAATCCCGCCGCATAAGGAGAAAATTGCTCTATTTCGGGATTATTTAATAAAGTGCCTGGGACGCAGCCGAGTTAATATTAATCTTAATCACCCTTATAAACTGGAAAATCTAAGAGACCAGTATCCAGACCACTTGCTTATTGCCAGCGGTTCCCGACCAATAACTCCAGCGTTTGAAGGGTGGGACGAAAACAATTGCCTGCAGGTGGAGGATATATTAAGTGGCCGTTTTAAGCTTGAAGGCCAGCAGGTAGTAATTATCGGCGGGGGGAGTAATGGCTGTGAGACTGCCGATTTCTTAATTCAGGGCGGTAACCACATTACTATTGTAGAAAAAGAGCAATTTCTAGCCTCAGGCATGGAAAAGAAAAATCGGCGGGATTTACTTAACCGGCTGCAAGCAGGTGGAGTTATAAGGCGTACCAGCAGTAATTTAATGGAGATAGGAAACGATAATGTTACTATCAGTACCCATGGCCAGCAGGAGAGTTTACCGGCTGATTATATAATAGCGGCAACAGGTTATAAGCCTAATAACGAAATTTACCTGAAAGCTCAAAAACTGCATCCAAGCGTGCATCTGATAGGGGATGCTTTTGCCGTTGGAGGGATAAGGGAGGCTATATTGCAGGGAGAAACCCTGGCGGCAATGCTGGCTCATCAGGAGAGTTAGGTATTTTAGGAGCAGTAAGATGAATGACCCAGACCATAAAGAGCAGAAAAGAATCCGGCAGCTTAATTGCTATGAGGAGGAAATTTGGAAGCAGGGGTTCAGATACATAGCCGGTATTGATGAGGTAGGTCGGGGACCTATAGCCGGACCAGTGGTAGCGGCAGCAGTAGTTTTACCCCAGAACACATTTATTGCCGGAGTGGATGATTCCAAGAAACTAAGTGCCAATAAGCGGCAGGAACTGGCGGCCGAGATTAAAGCGGCGGCTATTTCCTGGGCGGTAGTTGCCATAAATACTCCCTATTTGGATGATATAAATATACTAAATGCTACGCGTAAAGCTATGCACATAGCTGTTGCAGAACTATGTCCCGGTCCTGATTTTTTACTAATAGATGCTCTCAAATTACCCGATATAGGTATTAGACAGCAGTCCTTAATCAAAGGTGATAGTCTAAGTTTTTCTATTGCCTGTGCTTCTATTTTGGCCAAGGTGGAACGGGATGCCAGCATGGAGTGCTTTGATTTGCTTTATCCTGGTTATGAGTTTGCTAAACATAAGGGATACGCAACCAGGGAGCATATTAAGGCTCTTATGGATAAGGGACCTTGCGAAATACACCGGAGCAGCTTTGAACCGGTAAAATCCTTGTTAGCAGGAGGTACATATGGACAGCAACCAGGTCTCTTTGACCAGGATGATGCTTAATATTGCCACCCCTTCTGACCAGGGCATATCTTTTTCCCGGGGTGAAATTTTACAAGGTAGCGTTCAGGAAGTCAGAACTGATGGGCTGGTAATGATGTATCTGAAAGGCCGCCTAATTGAAGCGGCTACTGAAGTCATGGTCAAACCGGGGCAGCAACTGTTTTTAATGGTAGACGATTTTCGTGATGGTAAAACTTATTTAAAAGTCCTTAACCCCGAGCGTATGGCAAAACTGGAGAATGCCAACATCTCGGCTAATCTTCAAAGTATGGGCATACCGATCAAGGAAGAAACTGTTCTATTCGCTCGAAAACTGCTGCAGCACAACCTGCCCGTTACTCCCCAAAATCTTAATGAAATGCAAAAAGGGGTTAATACTCTAGGCGCGGCGAACCCCAGAAATCTAGAAATAGTAACCCTGGCTCTCTCCCGTGGTTTGCCGCTTAACCAGCAGGTTTTGAATGCTCTGTTGCAGTTTACTGACCCCGGAAGTGATTTGAGTAGACTGTTGAAAAACCTTGTCCAAAACTTGACTCAGCTTTCTTTGCAGACACAAGGCGAGGTTTCTCAGCAGGCAGGGCGGACTATTCCTCAGGCACTTTCTATAACAGGGCCGGGAATGGATTTAGAAGTTAATACCAGTGCGGGTAGCAAGTCCCAACCGGCAGGGGCGGTTAATCAGCAATCAAGCTTAAGTCCTGCAGACGGCAGGACACTGTCCGGGAATCCGCAGATACAAAATACTACCATGACAAACCCTGGGGGGACCGTATCTCAAAGTGGGCCAGAACTTGCCGGCAGGGAAGTATCATACTTGGCCGAAGCTAGAACTGATGGGAAAACACCGGGCACAGGCAGCAATTTGCCCCCAACCGCAGCTGAATCGGCTCGAGATACCGGCAGGGTACCGGTGCAGTTAACCATAATGCAATCAGATGGTGATGAGGTTGGTCCCAGGAACCGGCCAGCAGGTCAAATATCAGGCCAGCAGTTTTTATCAGAGCGCGCTGCTGGAGCTTTGATAGCTGATAGCGAAATTTTATCCTCTGGGGGAGATAAAGTTGGCAATTTATCACCCGGAATTAGGAGCGATGGGGATGGGCTTAGATTCCTGGCCCTGTTTCGACCTCTGTTGGATGTTTTACAAATAGAGTTAAGCAATAATCCTGCTGCTATAAGAGATAGCCTGCAGAACCTGCTGCAATCGGAAAAAGAAATGATAAGAGCCTTAATTTTGTTGCAAGACCTGATAAAAGGTGGGGAAACCACGTCCAAACTGCCTCTTATAAGTGAACTGCTAAACCGGATAGAAGGTATGGAAAGGGAACTGAGTGGGCAAAGAATTTTTAATTATATAAGCCGTATGCCGGATTCTAACTTTAACTATTACTATTTCTCCTTTCCAGTCAGAATAAACGATGAATATCGCCTGTGTCAGATGCGGGTAAATCGTGAAGCAGGGAATAAATTACTTAAAGAACAGGATAATATTAAATTAATTGTTTCACTGGATACTGCTAATATGGGAATGGTGCTTTTTCATGTTAACTGGAATAAGAATAAAACCCTGACTTTGCAGGGAGTGGTTGAATCAAATGAGGTTATGCATTATTTCAATAAGCATATAAGTCAGTTGGTTAAAGGGCTTAACCAGCTTGGTTACACGGTTAATAACCTGGGGGTGCGAATGGTGCAAAAGGACGACGAAATGGTCAAACTTAGACCGGTTATGGAAGAAGTACCTATGAAATTCCGGCCTTTTTCTATTGATGTAACGGTTTAGGGGGAAACGTTATGAATAACCGGACAGCTCCGGATAAAATCGAAAAGGCCGTAGCTCTGCGCTATGACCCGAAGGAAGATCAGGCACCGGTGGTGGTTGCCCAGGGGCGGGGTTATATTGCCGAGCGTATAAGAGAAGTAGCGCGAGAAAGCGGAGTACCTGTAAAGGAAGACAGTGAACTGGTAGAATATCTTATGGCCCTTGATTTATATCAAGAAATTCCTCCTGAGCTATATGCAGTAATTGCTGAAATACTGGCCTTTATATACTCCATGGATAAAAAATATTGAACCGAGGTAGCTTATGAAGCGTAAACTGGGTATGTGGGGAGAAGAAGTTGCTACACGCTATTTACAGGATAAGGGTTACAAGATTCTGGACCGAAATTATTACACCCGTAACGGGGAATTAGATATAATATGCGAAAAGGACGGTAAAATAGTATTCGTCGAGGTTAAAACCAGGAAAAATACCAGCTTTGGTTCACCCGAGGAGGCCATAACCAGGAAGAAAATAAATCACCTGCGCCAGGCGGCTTTAACATATCTAAATAGTGTAGAGCGCCCTTACCAGGAAATCTGTTTTGATGTTATTACTATCCTCGTAGATGGTAATAAAGAAATCATCAATCATATTGAGCAGGCCTTTTAAATTATTTTTATAGGAGTGGAGGAATTTAAAAAGTGCTTATTTATGGTAAAGAAATCAGAGAAAAGATTAAAGAAGGGGTATCCCATGCTGCCAAAAAGATTCCTATGAGCCTGGTTGTTGTGCGAATAGGGGATGACAAAAGCTCGCAGGCTTATGTTAATGGCATTAAAAAACTCGGGGATGAAACTGGGGTAAAGGTGGAAATTGCTAGCTTCTCCGCTGGAATTAGTCTGGACGAGGCTATTAAACATATAGAAGAATTGAATCAAGACCCGGATGTTAATGGGATAATGCTGCAAACTCCCCTGCCTGATCATCTAAATATTAGTGTACTGGCTAACGTTATCGATTACCATAAGGATGTAGAGGGAATACATAATTATAATTTAGGCAAGTTAATCAGCAAACAGGAGGGGATCAAACCAGCTACTCCCAAAGCAGTCATCAGCATGTTAAAACATTATGATATATCAATAGAGGGTAAGAAGGTATGCATTGTCGGTAGAAGTGCCATATTAGGTAGTCCGCTGGCTATGATGATGAGTTCGGAAAACGGAACTGTAACTCTGTGTCATTCCAGAACCAAGAACCTGGGCAATGAAACTCGTAATGCCGATATATTAGTTGCTGCAGTGGGAAAAGCTAATTTTATAACCCCGGACATGGTGAGCGAAGATAGTGTAATAATAGATGTAGGCATTAATTTTGATGAAAATGGCCGTATGGTTGGAGATGTACATGAAGAATCCAAGGCTAAAGCCCGCATAGCCAGCGCCGTACCCGGAGGTGTCGGGTTAATCACGGTGGCAGAACTATTTGACAACCTGAGAATTCTAAGCCAGAAGGAATAGACGCTGATTCTTATGGCTTACGCAGACTATGTTTAATAGTATTCTATAAGCCCCATAAGTTCAAAACAAGAAATGAGACCTGTACGGGTCTCATTTCTTGTTTATGGCAGTGAACTTAAAAGGTAAAGGAAATTTCAATTGCCAGGCAGGAATACCCACATTTATATAGAATTAAACAAATATCAACATTAACAAACAAATATGGGCGATAGTTAAAGAAGAATTAAGACAAAAACAAACTGCAACTAACGATAATTAAAACATATAGCGTCAAACCTAATTTGTTATAGAGGGGAGTTTGTTTCCGTATATCTGGAAAATTAAATAGTTAATATCTTCGAGCCTTTTATCCTATAGCTTAAGGCCATGGATAATTGGACGAAAGGGGCATTTAATCGCCCCCCAGGGTATAGCTGGAAACGGCTTTGCCTCTCGTGTTTGGAAAGAAGATATGGTATATCCTCCTTAAGGGGTAGCAATGGTTTGCTACTACCATTAGGGGATTAATGTAAACAGGAAGATTACTTCTGCCTGAATATACATAATGTTAAAGCCAGCATCAACTTTCCGATGCTGGCTTTTTATTTCTGCCATGTTAAACAGGATTGAGTGGATTTTAATTGGGGTGGGAGAAACAGAAGCTGATAAAGGTAGGGATTAAGACTTAATTCCTACCGTTAGATTCTTTTTCTCTTACCCCATATAAATAGTATTCCTTTGCCAAAATAGAACAGCATTCCGGGGAATCTCAAAGTATTATCCCCATGCCAGGCTATAAGTTATGAGAGGGGACTACAGGTGGAGACAGTTACTAAACATAAAATTGCAAAAGTAGAATCGAAAAGAGATGCTGGCTGGAAGATTATCATCTTATTAATTACGCTCATACTTATTTTTATCCTTTCTTTCGCTCTGGGGCGATACCCGGTACCTCCGGGACAGTTACTGGAGGTGTTAGCCGCCCGGGTATTGCCCCTGGAGCCAACTTGGAATGCTACCGTTGAGACAGTAATATTTCAAGTGCGCTTACCCCGTATTTTAGCCGCCATATTGGTGGGGGCAGCGCTATCTACTGCTGGAGCTGCCTACCAGGGAATGTTTAAAAATCCCCTGGTATCCCCAGATATACTGGGAGCCTCTGCCGGTGCTGGTTTCGGAGCAGCTCTGGGCATATATTTTTCCCTTAGCATGGTGGGAATACAGTTAATGGCTTTTGTAGGTGGATTACTGGCGGTTGGCTTAACCTATGGGATCAGCCTGCGGATTCGGCATGACCCTATGCTGGCCCTGGTACTGTCAGGTATCATGATTGGATCGCTGTTTACTGCTGCCATCTCGTGTATTAAATATATTGCTGACCCTTATGATAAGTTGCCGGCTATAACCTTCTGGCTTATGGGCAGTCTGGCCTCAATTACTTCGCGGGATGTATATATGGTGCTAGTTCCAATAATGCTGGGGGGGCTTCTGCTTTACCTGTTGCGTTGGCGTCTTAATGTTTTGGCGATGGGGGAGGAAGAAGCCAAAGTGCTGGGTATTAATACCAGGTTAATGAAAACCATAGTTATCATCTGCTGTACCCTGA
>CAZAZH010000048.1:0-13363 GCA_964489585.1 uncultured Syntrophomonas sp. | reverse complement strand
ATAGTACGGGGCATAAGCCGCTTTCTTGCCCACCTGCCGTTACCATCCATAATAATAGCAACATGACGAGGTAGAGAATCGCTATCTATTAATTTATTAATATTGGTTATCTTCTTAAGCAAAAGTAGCCCTTCTTTCGCTAAATTACAAAACCCCCCGAACAGGGGGTATTTTTGTAATAATTATAACCATTGTCAGTGTTTATTTAAACTATAAAAAACTATACTTCCATAATATCCTTTTCTTTGGCTGAGGTTATAGTATCAATCTCTTTAATGTACTTATCAGTTAGTTTTTGAACCTCATCCATACCTTTTTTACTTTCGTCCTCAGAGATTAATTTTTCTTTTTCGCTGGATTTAACCATATCATTACCTTCCCGGCGAATATTTCTTACGGCTACCCGGGTTTCTTCTGCTTTTTTCTTTACTACCTTAACTAAATCTTTGCGGCGTTCCTCAGTTAACTGAGGAATTGCGATACGCACTACATTACCATCATTGTTGGGATTAACCCCCAGGTCTGATTTCATGATGGCTTTTTCAATATCGGCTATACTCCCTTTATCCCAGGGTTGAATAACCAGCAACCTGGCTTCGGGAACTGTAATGTTGGCTAGCTGATTAAGCGGCGTTGGTTCGCCGTAATAATCTACCATTAATTTTTCTACCATAGCAGGATTGGCCCTGCCTGCCCTCAGAGTGGCCAAATCGCCAACAAAATGTTCTATCGTTTTTTTCATCCGCTCTTCAGCGTCATCCAAAATATCTTTTATCACTGTTTTACCTCCCCTACGTAGGTACCTATATTTTCACCTTTAACCGCACGTAATATATTGCCATCCTGCATCAGGTTAAACACTATTATAGGTATTTTGTTGTCCATACACAAAGAAGCAGCGGTAGAGTCCATTACTCCCAATCCCTGGTTAAGAACATCGATGTACTGCAAATATTCATATTTTTTGGCACCGGGGTTTTTAAGCGGGTCAGAATCATATACCCCGTCTACTTTTTTAGCCATTAAAATAACATCAGCCTCAATTTCTGCTGATCTTAGAGCAGCAGCAGTATCCGTAGAAAAATAAGGGTTCCCGGTACCAGCAGCAAATATTACTACTCTTCCTTTTTCCAGGTGACGGATAGCTCTCCTTCTTATGTAGGGTTCGGCTATTTCCTTCATCTCTATGGCAGTCATTACCCGGATTTCCAATCCCTGTTTTTCCAGAGCATCTTGTAAAGCCAGGGCGTTTATTTCCGTTGCCAGCATCCCCATATAATCTGCAGTAGCTCGATCCATACCCTGGGCACTACCTGCTACTCCACGCCAGATATTACCTCCACCAACAACGATAGCTACTTCTACCCCCTGGGCTACAACTTCCTTTATTTGTCCGGCTATCGATACCAGGGTTCTGGGATCTATGCCATATCCGCTGCTTCCAGCCAGTGCTTCGCCACTAAGCTTTAGTACCACCCGTTTATACCTGGGACTTTGCAAGTGATTACCTCCCTGCCTTTATTATCCCTTTATCTGAGCCATAACCTCGGCAGCAAAATCAGCCTGTTCCTTTTCTATTCCTTGACCTAATTCATAACGTGCAAATCTTCTCACATTTATATTCTCACCTATTTTGGCAACATGTTCGTGAATTAATTGCTGCACGGTCTTGTCCGGGTCTTTAATAAATTGCTGTTCCAGTAAGCAGCGCTCCTTATAGAACTTATCCAGGCGACCTTCCACCATTTTGTCAATCACCTTTTCCGGTTTGCCTTCTTCCAGGGCCTGGGCTCTTAAAACTTCTTTTTCATGGGCGATAACTTGTTCAGGAACATCTTCTCTACTAACATAATCAGGATTCGAGGCTGCTATCTGCATAGCAATATCATAAGCCAATTGTTTAAATTCAGCCGTTTTTCCTACAAAATCAGTTTCACAGTTAACCTCTACCAGAACCCCAATACGACCGCCAGCATGAATATAAGAGGTGACCACACCCTCACTGGCAACTCTACTGGCTTTCTTAGCTGCGCTGGCCAGCCCCTTGGTACGTAACTCATCTATTGCCTTTTCAATATCCCCATCGGTAGCTACCAGGGCCTTTTTACAATCCATCATCCCTGCACCAGTTCTCTCACGCAGTTCTTTTACCATTTCAGCAGTAACCACTGATTTAAACCTCCTAAATTAATTTATTTCACAAAAAAGGGGTGTTTTAAAGGAAAACATCCAATTACACCCCCCTGGTTTGTTTATGCTGTAACCTGTTCTCCTTGTTTACCTTCTAATACTGCATCAGCTATCTTAGACGATATTAGCTTAACTGCCCTGATAGCATCATCATTTCCAGGTATAACATAGTCGATTTCATCGGGATCACAATTAGTATCAACTATCGCTACTACGGGAATATTGAGCTTACGAGCTTCTGCCACCGCTATTTTTTCCTTGCGTGGATCTACTACGAAAACAGCACCAGGAAGCTTTTCCATGTCCTTTATCCCGCCCAAAAATCTTTCCAGACGTTCCCGTTCATTAAGCAAACGGGCAACCTCTTTTTTGGTCAGTACCTCAAAGGCACCTTCATTTTCCATTTTCTCCAATTCTTTTAAACGAAATACCCTTTTTCTTATAGTTTTGTAGTTGGTAAGCATTCCCCCCAGCCAACGCTGGTTAACAAAATACATGCCACATCTTTGAGCCTCATCCCTAATAGTTTCCTGGGCCTGTTTCTTGGTTCCAACAAATAGAACACCTTTGCCCTCTGCAACTATTGATTTGATGAATTCATAGGCTTCATCAAACTTTTTAACCGTCTGTTGCAAATCAATGATATAAATGCCATTTCTCTCCATGTAGATATAAGGCGCCATCTTGGGGTTCCATCTACGGGTCTGGTGTCCGAAGTGCACTCCTGCTTCCAGAAGTTGTTTCATAGTAATTACTGACATCCTTGTTCCTCCTTTTAAGTTTTAATCCTCCGCAGTTTCATCCCTTCTGAAAACTAAGAACTAGCACCATTCAAAAAGTCAAGCTGCGTGTGTAATACCAAATGATAATATAGCATAATTTTACCTGGTTTTGCAAGTAGCCTGAAGGAAGCACGGGGACGGTTCTTTTGCTTCCTCCTTAGGAAGCAAAAGAACCGTCCCCGTGCTTCCTTACATAATAGCTCTTTTCTTGTAAACCAGGTTGAGGATTAAACTTACTTCACCTTGTCCCCGGTCTAAAAGTTTAGCAATTTCCCTGATAGAATAGCCTTTGTCGGCCAAAGCCTTAACTGCCATATAAGGATGAGCTTTTTTCAAGCTTGCAATCCATGTCTCAAAATCCTCTATCTCCATAGAGTTATCAAGGATAACCTGACTAGCCAAGGGTGTTGGTTGAGGAGCAAGTTGGTTTTGTTGATTAGAAACATCTAAAGGTTGATCCTCTATTTGAATAAGGTTGTCCCTCTCGTCTTTATTCAAAGAATTTATACGGTCTATAATAATCCCAGCTTTAACCTCATCAAGGGTATTAAGAGGACTATTGTAGGAAAAACCCACCGCTTGCATCTTATATATTAATTCCCGGCTATTTATTCCCAGACTCCGAGCCAGTTCATAAATCCTTATTTTTGCCTTTGGTTTTATAATAAAGCTACTATCGTCCATAGACAGTTCAGGGATTACGGTTTCATCATCTGGTACTGGTACCCGTTCTTCTTCATCAACCCTGCTTAGCCTGTTGTCAATATTCATAACAATTTCACGTGAGATATCTACACTTTTCTCTAACATAGTATTTAAATCATCTTGAACTAGACGGGCTTCCAATATGGTGTTTTTTAACTCCGCAAAGGCACCCGATAACCAGGACTTTCTCCAGACCAGATAACAGGTAACAGCCAATATTATAATTATCATACTTAAAATAAATATCGCCGTTATCATTCACCTGCCTTAAATAATGATGTCCAGGTTGCTTCCACTCTGCTTACTACTTTGCAGTTTATTATCCTTATCTTCATCATTTTCTTTCTTATCAGTATTTTTATACCTTTTTCGGGGTTCTTTCTCTTTTTCCTCTTTTTCGTGAACTTTTTTATGTTCGGTCTGCAAAGCCTTATTGACCGTTTTAGTATAACGGTCGGTTTGTTCATTAATGTTTTTTATAAATTCTTCCTGTCGATGGTTGTTTCCTGTTTGCTGAGCTTGCTGTATTTTTGCGACATCGCCCACTTTTTGAACTAGAACCTGCATATCAATGCTTTTAATAGTCATGATGATCTTCCCCCATTTTAACGCAGCGACGTTAACCTCACTTCTCCCTGATCTAGTATAAATTCGGAATACTTTATTGGATCATTGACTATATAAATTGCCTGGCCAATACTTATACGAACTCCAGGATATATAATTTCTAGAACCCTTACCCTGGCAGCTTGCGTTTTCTGAAATTCGCTTTCTAATGTAACTATCCTATCCGTTATCTGCTCTAATTCCTGGCGTAAGCTCTTTAAATTATCCAGCATCTTAATTAGTTCCATTCTTTTTCTTTCACTAATATTTTCCGGAGATATCCCGCTTCTCTGAAACACCTGTAGATTATGATTAAGAATGTCCATAGTCTTCTTTTTTTCATCTTTCGCCCGGTTTAGCATCTGGTACTCATCCCTCAGATGCGGGTTTACCCCTACCTCTACTATAGTCTGGGTAGCCAACTGGGAACCAATCACCTTTGCTTCTACTTCTCTACCCGCCTGAATAGTGCCACCTACTATTAAAGCCTTGCGATCGCTTACCTTGATACTCTCGCCCGCTTTTATATAAGATTGCATAATAGCTTCCCTAATCACTACGTCTCTACCTGCATCCAATCTGGAGTTTTCAACGAAACGAGCATGGATACTGTCCCTGGCCTTAATCAGCGTTTTCATACATCCGGTAATTCCACCCCGAACTAAAATACTACCAGCTGCCGTAACTTCTGCCCCTTCAATAAAACCTCGTACTTCAACATCGCCACCTGAATTCACCTTAAATCCAGAATTTATATTCCCGTTTATGCAAACGTTGCCGACAAAATCTATATCACCCGTTGAATAATCAACATCCCTGACAATATTGAGTACGGGATTGACTATTACCTTGTTATCAACTATAGTAACATGACCATCTACGGTAGCATATAAGTGTAACTCGTTTTCATCCGCAACCGTATTACTCCCCCTGGGTAACCGTATATCCTTACCTTTTTTGGCTAGGATTTCGGTTCCCATTATATTGATACCTGGAGTTCCATCATCACCTGGTATCTTCTCTACCAATAATTCACCCATTTTTACATTATATATTAACCCCAGGTCATGGTAATTTACATTACCTTTATCATCCACCTTGGGCCCTATCCGTTCAGAAGGTAAGGGAAATTTATAAATTAATTTAGCATCCTTTCCGCTTACAGGTGCTTTGCCTTCGGCTACAAGAATTTTATAACCCCAGTTCTTTTCTTCCAGAGCTTCCCTGATGCTGCCTTCATCAATACCGTAGCTGACATGCTTTTCGGCCAGGGCCTGTTTTACTATACCTATATTGCAAGGGTTTCCCCCACCGGCAGGAGGTACTACCTCGAGGTAAGCTTTAAGTAAATCTCTTTCAACAATAACATTAGCTTTTCCATCAATGCTGTACTGGTTATCTGTCATAAGCTTCCCCCCCCAACCTATATAACCAGGTTTTTCTTTTTACTCAGACTTCCCCTTAACCTTAGAATAGCCTTGGTATGCAATTGTGATATTCTGGACTCGGATAAAGCAAGTACTATGCCTATTTCCTTTAAGGTTAGCCCTTCATAGTAATATAGATGAACTACCGTTTTTTCTTTTTCCGGTAGTCGGGATATGGTTTTGGCCAATAATTCTTTTACCTCGGAAAGTTCCAGTAGTTCTAAGGCATCACTGGCATTATGGTCTTCCAGTAGGTCTACTATGCGTTTCTTTTTATCATCGCTATCATCACCCGGTATAAAATCATCCAGTGATATTATCGTATTTGCTGCGACTTCTCTTAACAGATTGGAATATTCATTAAGAGTAATGCCCAATTCCTCTGCTACCTCCATATCAGTAGCAGCTCGGCCCAGCTTAGTTTCAAGGTTAGTATAGGTTTTTTCTAATTCCTTGCTCTTTTGTCGCACCGATACCGGCACCCAGTCCATCGACCTAAGACCATCAATCATCGAGCCCCTTATTCTGGTTATAGCATAAGTTTCAAATTTTATATTGCGCTTATGATCATATTTTTCAATAGCATCAATAAGCCCTTCAATTCCATAGGAAATAAGTTCATCTACCTCCACTACGGAGGATAGGTTTATAGCCAGGCGATTAGCAACGTATTTTACCAGATGAGCATAGTGAATGATAAGATCATCCCGGGCTTCAATATCGTTTTTTTCTTTGTATTGAACCCAAATCATGCTCATATCTGTTTTCATTAAATAATTCTCTCCCCGTGTCCTATGGTTCTAACCAGTAAATCACCGGTTTCCGGATCAAAGGTAATAGTACGCCCGTAATTCCCCCCAGTATCCCGAGCTAATAACGGAATACGGTGTTTTTGCAAATTCTCTTCTACGGCTATAGCGTTTCTTTCCCCAATTTTCATAATATCGCTCTCTCCTGAAAACCTGAACATCTGGGCTCCACCAGCAATTTTTGCCTGCAGGCGGCTACGATTGGCGCCATTTTTTAACATCATTTCGAGAACCACTTCAATTGCGCTATCCGCAAATTTTGCCTTGTTCTCCGGGTTTTTAGCCTGTAAACTGGATGGCAGCATTATGTGAGCCAGGCTACCCAGTTTTATAGCCCGATCATAAATGCAAATTCCTATACATGAGCCCAATCCTGCTGTCATAAGCCGATCAGGCGCCCTGGTCATTTTTAAATCTGCCATCCCTACCTGGATAATTTTTGCCATCAAATACTCACCCCAAGTGCCTTTAAAATTGTTTGCAGGGAACCTGGTTCTGGTAATAGAAAAAAATGGCCTATAACTTCATCGTTATCTTTAGTAAAATCAGTTTCTAGCAGGAGCACATGATCAGCAATTTCACCGAATTGAGCAAGTATGGCATTTAAGATTGCTCCCGCCATGTCTATTCCTAAGGCTGGAACTGAAGGAATAAATGTTAGTTGAGTAAACATGGACAAAGCATTAAGATAGGTAGCCGATAATATATTACCTAACTCCATCATAGCCGATATTTCTATTTCACTAAGATTATATATATCTGTATTACCGGTTTTTCTCTGCATCAACATATCAATTAATAGTCCGGCTTTCTCAGCTGAAAGTATAAATAAGATGCTGGTTGGAGCTGGTCCAGTTACAATGAAATAGATGCCTACTACATGAGCGTCAGCTCCACCTAACAAATCAGGTACGTCAGCAAAGGGAAGAATACTCACCTGGGGCACGGTCATGTCGATTTTAGTCTGAACCATCTGTGCCAACGCGGTTGCTGCATTTCCCGCTCCAATATTCCCGATTTCTTTTAGCGCATCTAGCTGCAAACCTGATAGCTGTGTGAAGTCTTCCACCTTTTTCACCTGCCTAAAAATTATTGCGATTCTAGTATTTTCAATAAATCTAGCAAAATTAGTAGTCTATTATTCGCCTTAGCAATACCTTTTATATGTTCAGCATTTATAGAGCTATATACTTTTCCAGTCTCTTCGATATCTTCCTTTTCCAAACGTAGCACTTCAGAAACCTGGTCTACAATTATTCCAACTTTAAGATCATCAAATTGGAAAACAATAATCCACTTATCATCTTCATTTCCCTCTGATTGCAAATTAAATTTTTTATGTAAATTTATAATGGGAATAATATTCCCCCTAAGATTTACTACCCCTTCGATATGATTTTCTGATCTGGGTACCCGGGTAATGTTTAAAAGCCGATTTATGTCCTGAACATTAAGAATATCAACTGCGTATTCTTCTTTTCCCAGTTTAAATGCTACTACCTGGATTTCGTTGTCCTGGCTGTATGAACCTTGAAAGTAAAGGTTTACCGTCTCCTCCATTAATACCCCCCCTTTTTAAAAAAGTGTTACTATATCAAGTATTAGTCTTACATGGCCATCACCAGCGACAATAGCACCGGCTAAACCAGGGATCCCACTGAGTAGCCGACCCAAAGATTTAATCACGATTTCCTGTTGACCTATTAAACTGTCTACTACTAATCCAATTTGTCTTTCTGCTTTACGGACCACAACCACGTACATATCATCTGCTTCAGATTGACCCGGTACCGACAGTAAATTACTCAGTCTATATAGAGGTAGTACATTGCCTCTTAGCATTATAACCTCCTGATTTTGCACCATTTTTATGTCCGCGGCAGTTATCATGGTAGTTTCATCTACCGAACTTAGTGGAATGGCATATATTTCGTCCTGTACCGATACCATAAGGGCCTGAATAATAGCCAGAGTCAATGGTAACTTAATTCTAAAACGAGTACCCTGCCCGAGTTTAGAATCTACAAAGATTTCTCCACTAAGGGATTCAATCTTGGTTTTTACAACATCCAACCCAACTCCTCGACCGGAAATATCCGTTATGTTTTGGGCTGTACTGAAACCGGAGTTGAATAGTAATGTAATGGCCTCCTCTCGGCTTAATTGCTCAGCATCACGGCTAGTCAAAATCCCTTTTTCTACAGCCTTTTCTATTACCCGATCAGTATCTATTCCTCCTCCGTCATCTTCAACCTCGATATAAACGTTATTTCCTTCGTGTCGGGCTCGAAGTAAGACCGTCCCTTTCGATACTTTCCCTTTTTTAATCCTTTCCTGGGAGGATTCCAACCCGTGATCAATTGCATTACGAAGCAAATGAACCAGGGGATCACCTATCTCGTCGATAACCGTTCGATCAAGTTCTGTTTCTTTTCCTTCTACAAGAAAATCAACTTCTTTATTTAAATCCCGGGCTAAATCTCGAACCATTCGGGGAAAGCGGTTAAACACTTGCTCTATGGGGACCATACGAACCTTCATTACCACAGACTGCAAATCGGTGCTGATGCGGTCTATTTGTTCTATAGTTTCATTTAACTCACCAATTTTATAGCTGAAGCCAATCTGTTCCAGGCGTCCTTTATGCATAACTAGTTCTCCCACCAGGTTCATCAGATTATCCAAACGCTCAATGTCCACCCTGACCGTCTGTTTTACCTTATGACTACGAGGACTATCTATTGTATCTAAAGAATGCACACTGGTATTCCGGTCAGTATTCATTTCTATCGAATTAGATTGAGTGCTAAGAGAATCAATACTTATTTCTTGAATATATAAAACAGTAATTTCAGAAATATTGTTAAGCCTTTTTTCTAAATCTGTAATAGTTGCTTTGCTGATTAAAAAGATCTCAAAATTATTTTCAAACTTGCCCTCGTCAAGTTCCTGGGCTGGTGGCAAGGATTTAATTACTTCACCATCCTCTTCGAGTGCTTTAAAGACCATAAAAACCCGAACGGCTTTCATCAAGCATCCCTGGTCTACAGCCATTTTAATATTGTATATTCTAAAATCTTGGCTCGCTGCTTCCTTTAGTACTGTAATATCATAATCGTTAAAAGCGAAAGAGTCCTGGTAGGAGTTATTATCTTCAATCAATACCGAAGTTGGGGTCGGGATTTCTTGTTCAATGGTAGCAGCAGCTTCAAAATTACCAGTTTTAATGTTTTCAAGAATATCAATGAGGTCCCTATTATCCATTGTTCCAGAACCATTTGCTTCAATTTGGTCAATTATCATTTGTAGTCGATCAAAACACTGAAATATTGTATCAATTACAGTGGAATTAACGGGCAAAATACCTTCCTTTAAATCTGATAATACATTCTCCATGTGATGAGTAAGATCAGCTAAATCATCAAAACCCATTGTTGAAGACATACCTTTGAGGGTATGCGCAGCTCGAAATATTTCATTCAGTGCATTAATATTACTTGAGTCCTTTTCCAGATCTAGCAGACGCTGATTTAAACTCTCCAAGTGTTCTTTGCTCTCCTCTAAAAAAACATCCAGGTATTGAGACATATCCATTTTCATTTAAACCACCTCCTAAAATTCTTTTATACTTAATAACTAACCGGATTTTTCAACATTTTTAAGATTTCTTCGCTTATATCAGGAAGTGGTACGATTCTATCGACCATGCCTGTTTCTACAGCAGCTTTAGGCATACCGTATACTATACAAGTAGAGGGATCTTCAGCAATAATGCTAGCACCCCGTTCCTTCAACTTCTTGATTCCTGCGGCTCCGTCACATCCCATTCCGGTCATAATCACACAAAGTATTTGGGGCCAGGACTTTTCCGCTGCCGATTCCAGCAGTACATCGACGGCCGGACGTAGTCCTCCACGGGGTGCAGACTTATCCAGTTGGATATATAATTTTTGAGCCCTGTCCTTACCTTGAACATCAATCCTCATGTGATAATCTCCAGGGGCTATGTAAACACATCCCGGCAGTACTTTTTCACCATGTTCTGCCTCTTTCACCTGCACCTCGGATAACGAATCCAATCGATCAGCCAGGGACCGGGTAAACCCTGCAGGCATATGTTGAACTACCAGAACAGCAGCATCAATCGATGCAGGCAAACCGGGAATTACCTGGTATAGAGCTTTAGGCCCCCCAGTAGATGTACCTATTAAAACCAATTTATTTAAAATTCCGTCATGCTTGACAATTTTGACTGGTGTGCTTTTTCTAGGTATTGGTGTTTCAGTACTACTATAAAGATTCATTAACTTTCGCTTAGTACCTGCTACTGCTTTAACTTTTTTTATAATATCATCACTTACTTGCTCTATATCCAATGATATCTGGCCGGACGGTTTAGTTATAAAATCTACCGCTCCTAGTTGCAGGGCCCGCAGCGTCTGTTCGGCACCCTGACTGGTTAAACTACTGAGCATAATAACTGGTACGGGATTTTCTTGCATTATATATTTAAGAGCAGTTAGTCCGTCCATTTCAGGCATTTCAATATCCATAGTAATAACATCAGGTTGCATTTCTTTGGTTTTACTTATGGCATCTGTACCATTACGAGCTTTTGCGATAACCTCCAGTTCCGGAGAGCTGTTAATGATATCAGATATCATTTTACGCATGAATGCCGAATCATCTACTACCAGAACCTTGATTTTAGCCATTGAATACCTCCTCTTGCCTAAGTAATTCCTTTTTTAATCCATTCTCGCTGTTTTTCAAATATAAACTTAAAAATCCTATCCCTGTCGGCTTCACTAATATCATTATATTCTACGGCAACCCAAATGGCATTATTTTCCGCTTTCTCAAATATCCTGATAGCATCAGCCTGGCAAGAAAATGTCTTTTCCAATGAAAGCGTTATTTCAATCTCAATCTTTTGTCCCTTCTTTACCTCGGCCTTAGTAGAAAACAGCACTCCCCCGGCGCTAATGTCTATGGTAATTCCCTCTTCAATCTCATTCTTGTCTTCTTCATCAATAATCTTAAAGCGCACTGGCAGTGATACGTTTAACCTTACATATTCCCGTTTCTGCTTAATCGGCAAAATTACTTCTGGTTTATTAATTATAAGATAGGGTATAGGTTCTCTTCGCCGACCTACTACCCTGGTAAGAAAACCAACTGTACTGTTTTTATAGCGTGTTATGACTTTAATTTCTTGACCCAAGCGCATAGGTAATAAAGTTCCTTTACGCATTGGCATGGATATGTATAAGTAGTCTTCCTTGATTTCCTCTATTCTGCTGGGTAGATATTCGGTTTTATGACCTTCGTTTAGCTCTATTTCTACCAATTGATTTATTTTTAAATTGTTGGGGTTCATCTGGACCTCCTGGTAGTTCTTATTTAGCCATACCTATGATTTTTTGAAAAAATCTTTTTATTCCACCACTACTCTTTTCTTTAGATACGCTTGTAGCGTTGTTACTGATAAGATTATTGGCAATACTATTAATGTTCTTAGCCGCCTGGCTCCGGGGAAATATTTCAATAAATGCCATCTGACGCCTGATCCCTTCTCCTATCAGCGGTTCATTAACTACATATCCCAGAATATTAATACGTAAAGTCAAGAATTTTTCACATACTAACTTGAACTTTTCTGCCACCAGTATGCCTTCGATATTATCAACCGCACGATTTACGACCAGGTAAAGTGTTTTATCTGTTGACTGCCTGGCAATGGCTTTTACCATGCCGTAAGCATCAGTCATGGAAGTTGGTTCCGGAGTAGTCACAAATATAACATCATCAGCTGACAGTAAAAAGGATATAACATTATTGGATATACCTGCTCCAGTATCTATTATCATATAATCAAATTCACCATCAAGTTTTCCCAATTCTACTAGCATTTTTTTCAGATTATTTTCTCCCATATTAGCCAGTTCAGTAATTCCTGAACCACCCGGAATAATACTTATACCTCCCGGACCTGGAATGATTATTTCTTTTAAGTTTTTCTTTCCCTGTATCATATGATAAAGATTATATTTAGGAAGTAATCCCAACATTATATCAATATTAGCCAGACCCAGGTCCGCATCCATAATTATTACCTTTTTACCCTGATGGCAAAGACTCAAAGCTATGTTCAGGGCCAGGGTGCTTTTTCCTACTCCACCCTTTCCACTGGTGACCACAATTACCCGGGTATGTTTAAAATCCTGGGCCATCTCTTTTTCTATTTGATTTTTTACATCCAAAGCCATTTGTCTTAGTCTATCAGCCTGATTGTTCACAGCGCTTCATCCCTTCGCAAGAGCATCTGAGCTAAACGTAAAGAGTCTGGAACTTCAATATCATCAGGAACATTTTGCCCGGTAGTAAAATAAGCGATTGGTTTTTTTGTTTCATGAAGAACATTTAAAATAGTTCCATAGCTACAAGTCTCATCTAGTTTGGTAAAAATAAGTTTGTCAACTCCAATTGACTGGAAGCTCTGATAGATATTTATCAGGTCATTGTTATTGGTGTTAACACTCATAACCAGAATAGTCTCATCCGGTCGGGCTATATCGATAAACTCTCGTAATTCCTCCATCTGCTCAGAGTTGTAAGGACTACGCCCGGCAGTATCAACAAATATTAAATCCCTTTCACGATACTGTTCTATGGCCAGCATCATATCTGTCGGAGTAAATACCACACTTATAGGAATACCAATTATTTCTGCAAAAGTCCTTAATTGTTCGGCGGCTGATACCCGATAAGTATCCAGGGTAATCAAGGCCACACTTTTACTATCCAGAAAGGTAAGATTAGCTGCCAGTTTGGCAATCGTAGT
>CAZAZH010000047.1:11110-13511 GCA_964489585.1 uncultured Syntrophomonas sp. | reverse complement strand
GCAATCTCACTATCCAATGTGGTTAGGCCCCGATTAATAATCACATTAAATATGAAAACGGCCAGATATATTAATAAACCTGGTAGCAAAGGTTTTTCCCGAGCGAGATACTGCAATGTAGGAACCGGGTCAAACAACATACCATAAATGGTATCAATCAGAGACATATTCCTCTCCCCCCTGGTTTAATATTTAAGCTGCCACCTATTTTGCGTGGGAAACAAGCGATCAGCCCTGGTTCCTAATAATATACTATCCCAAAACTTCTCGGTATTAAGGACTTCTATTCGGCTTTCTTCAGTGATTCCAGCCATTTCTTCCGCCTGTTTGACCGCATCATAATAGTTCCCCAAACTGTCTACCAGTCCTATTTGGAGCGCTGTCTCCCCGGTAAAAACCCGGCCATCAGCTATATCTTCAAGTTCCCCCGGATTAATTTTGCCTTTCCGACCATGTTTAACCTGTTTTAAAAACTGAGCATAGGAATCACTAACTACTGCCTGGAGAATTTCCCTTTCCTCAGGTGTAATTTCGCGAGCTGATGAACCGATGTCTTTATGTTCTCCACTTTTAAATACTTCCTGTCTTATACCCAATTTATCGTAGAGACCCTGGAGGTTAGAAGTCTCCATAATGGCACCAATACTTCCCGTAATAGTAGTGCCATTGGCTACAATATAATCACTGCTGCAGGCAATCCAATACCCGCCCGATGCACAAACATCCCCCATGGAAGTTACTACAGGTTTTCCGGTTTTTTGTAATTTATCCAGCTCAATGCCAATTTCCTGAGCTGCTACTGCCGTACCTCCGGGGCTGTTAATTCTGATTACTACCGCTTTAATATCCGGTCTTTTAGCTGCGGTCCGAATAGCTTTCATTATCCTGTTGCTATCGGCAGCACTTGTGGCCAACAACGAAGCAGCCTCACCACCAAGAACTCCATTTATTTCAATTACCCCTACTACCGAACTTCCTCTGAGCGAAGCGGCATTATCAGGTTTGTTAACCACCCTCGCCGATAAAACCCCCATTAAGACTAAAAAGCCTACTATAAGGCCTACGGTCAATTTTTTGTTCATTTAGCTATCCTCCTGCCATATAGAATCCTCTTCCCATCTTCTATTGTAGATGGTTTTGCACTTTTCGTATATACCCGGTTAAGGCTCTTTATGGCCAGGGTCTTTCGCATCGGAACCTCCACTTCATCACCAACTTTCACCGGAGAGTGGAGCGGAATCTCTACCAGGGTCATTTGCATGAACACTTTACCCCGGATAGGGTACTTACAACCATTAATTTTAACATTTAGTGTAAAACGGGATAAATTAGAATATGCCAGAATATGCTTAACTAGAACTTTTAAAAAGTCCAGCCTACCAGCCGGGCGATTAGCTACCTGCAAAGCCAGTCCATGGATATACCCTACCGGAATAACCGCAACCTGCGCCTGCTGACTTAAGCGCGCAGTACGGTTATATCCCAGGAAACTTCCTTTATCCAGGGTACGCAAAGATATGACCCGACTTTTATATTTATAAGGGTCTATTAAATCTAATCTATTATCAAATTTACCAGCCGGTAGTTCCCCAGAAATCAAAGTTCCAATTCTAACTGCATTTAAGTGCATTTCCGGATATTTTAGAAATATTGCACTGTTGGCACAATGGCAGATTGGTACAATAAATCCAGCCTCCTTAAGCTCATTAATCATGCTTAAGAAATGGGAAAACTGTTTTCTAGTATAAACAGGATTACTGGAAGCAGCTTCGGCCATATGAGTATATATGCCTTCTATATATATGCAGGGGTTAGTTTTTAATATTTGACAAACTTCAATTAGCTCTTCCCGATTTAGGCCAAAGCGTCCCAATCCCGTATCGACTTTCAGGTGTACAGTAGCCTTTACGTTGATACCACGGCTAATAGTATCTAGCAGATGGCAGTCATACAGAGAGGTAATTGTCAGGGTTATACGTTTTTGTAAGGCCTTAATTACCTGCTCTTTAGTTACCAGAGGGGTAAGCAACATGATCCGGGCTCTAATCCCTGCTCGGCGTAACGCCAGGGCTTCATCCAGGAAACTGACCGCAAAAAAGTCTACCCCATTCTGGTAGAGAATACGAGCAGTTGTAACGGCTCCATGGCCATAGGCTTCGGCCTTGACTACCGCAATTAGCCGAACCTTATCAGGCAACCTTGCTTTTACCTGCTCCAGATTATGGGTAATAGCATCTACATCTATCTCCAGCCAGCGGTCTGTGGGGATTTTTCGCACTACCTATCCTCCTGTTGTTCTTTATGACCTGACTAACTTAAAATAGAGTGGTAAAACTCTATTCCAAAGCCAGTAAAAAACCGAAGAATAAACCTGGTCCCATTCCCCCACAAACTCTGTAAA
>CAZAZH010000047.1:9247-11010 GCA_964489585.1 uncultured Syntrophomonas sp. | reverse complement strand
CGTTTTAGTATGAGTAGAGATGCCTGTATTTCTCCATCCTGCTCCAAAACCAGGGGCAGAGGTTCCCAACCCATACGTTTTTTAACCTCACCCCATTCCCATAATTGCAGGAAATGCCCATTACTATGGAAAGCAACAAATTTATTAAGACTATCTTTTTCTTTAATATCGATTATCCTGGTAGTAAACATAAATTCTCCTTTGATGTACTAATCTTGCCATTCTTCTATTTTTTGTTTTTCTCTGTTATTAGCTTTCCCAAATGTGGTAAAAAAATAGACCCAATAAGGCTAGAATAGTAATTTTTCTTAATACAGAGCTCGCATCCCAATTAGTAGTGGGCAACAAAAACTACTGCCGGGTAAATTTTCAGAATATTTAGACTTTATTTTCTTGGAGGATATCTGCGTTTTTGTGCGAATATTCTAATATATACTAGGAATGTAAAATATACCTAGGGTGGGAGGGGTAGTCTCAGGTGCTATTGTTGTAGAATTATAATAATTTAAGGGGGGTTTATGTCTTGAGTACTTATTTAGAAGAGTATAAACGTAAATTAATTACCGTTGAAGAAGCAGCAAGGCTTGTTCAATCCAATGACATTATTGATTATGGTATGTTTGCTACCAAACCAGTGGATTTTGATGTAGCTCTCTCCAAGAGAGCAGGGGAACCGGGTTTGCAGAATGTATCTATTCGTGGTACTGGTTCGGTATTGCCCGTTCCTCAAGTTATTCAGGGTGATGTTGAGCAAAAAAGTTTCCAGTATTTTAACTGGTTTTTCACCGCCATCGACCGTAAAGCTGGTGACTTTGGGCTTGCCTGCCATAATCCCTTTAACTACCATGAAGCAACTACATTGGCCTATAACCGTGACTATGAACCTTGGTGGCCTAATGTCTGGGTGGCTCAGGTAACACCTATGGATAAACATGGTTGTTTTAACTTCGGCCTGGGGAATTCTCACAACCGGGGGCTAGCCCTGGGAAGCAAGCGTGTGGCCATAGTTGAAGTAAATGAAAATATGCCCCGTTGTCTGGGTGGCAATGATGAATATGTTCATATTAGTGAGATTGACTATATCATCGAAGGAAGCAATACTCCCATTTTTGCCACTCCTCCTTCTGCTGCTCCCACTCCGGAAGAAACGAAAATTGCCGCTCATATAATGGAACATATTCCTAATGGTGCCTGCATTCAGCTAGGAATTGGGGCTTTGCCTAACCTGCTCGGAAATATGTTGGCCGACTCTGACCTTAAGGATTTAGGGGTACAAAGCGAAATGTTCTGTGATGCCTATGTCAGGATGTATGAAAAGGGTAAAATAACTAATGCCAATAAGGCTTATGATATTAACAAGAGTACTTATTCCTTCTGCCTGGGTACCAAGGACACCTATGATTTTCTGGACGATAACCCACTTTGTGCATCATGTACGGTAAACTATACTAATAACCCCGAGAATATTGCCAGACATGATAACATGATTTCTCTTAACAATATTCTGGAAGTAGACCTTTTAAGTCAGGTTTGCTCAGAATCCTCGGGATTACGACAGATTTCTGGAACCGGTGGACAATTGGACTTCGTTATAGGTGCTTTCCACTCCAAAGGCGGTAAGGCTTTCCTGGCCTTCTCCTCTACCTATAAAGATAAAGAAGGCAATCTGCAGTCCCGTATCCGTCCTCTGTTAACTCCAGGTGCTACGGTAACCGTACCTCGTACCATAGTTCAATACCTGGTAACCGAATATGGGGCAGTCA
>CAZAZH010000047.1:0-9147 GCA_964489585.1 uncultured Syntrophomonas sp. | reverse complement strand
ATTTTCCCTTCTATCCCCCGGTCTCCAAAACCTCCTGGTACCAATATGGCATCTACATCTCTTAAAAGCTGTTCGCAGCCTTCCTTTTCAATCTGCTCAGCATATATCCATTTTATATCTATTTCACAATTGTATTGGAATCCCGCATGCTTAAGTGATTCCACAATACTCAAATAGGCGTCAGGCAGTTCCACATATTTACCTACCAGGCCAACGGTAACCTGCTTATCCAGGTTATGCACCCTGCTTACCAATTCCTCCCACTCAGCCAGGTCGGCCTCCTGGCACTCCAATCCCAGACGCCTTATAACTTCCTTATCCAGTCGTTCCTGGGCCAGCATCAGGGGAACTTCATATATGGAAACGGCATCTTTTAATTGAACTACGGCCTCACGATCCACATCACAGAATAGGGCTAATTTGGCCTTTAAGTCTTCGGAAAGGTCATTTTCCGTACGACAAACCAGTATATCCGGCTGTATACCAATACTGCGCAGTTCTTTTACACTATGTTGGGTTGGTTTAGTTTTTAGTTCAGCAGCTGCTTTTATGTAGGGTACCAGGGTAACGTGAATATAAAGAACCCTATCCTTACCTAGATCAAATTTCAATTGGCGTATGGCTTCCAAAAAAGGCAGTGATTCTATATCGCCAACCGTTCCGCCTATTTCTGTTATTACTACATCGGGATGAATCTTTTTTTCTATCATGGTTACCCGGTCTTTGATTTCATTAGTTATATGCGGTATTACCTGTACTGTCTGACCCAGATAATCTCCTCTTCTTTCCTTATCCAGTACCGCCTGATATATCCTTCCAGTAGTGCAATTGGCATAGCGGCTGAGTTTCTCATCGACGAAACGCTCATAATGTCCTACATCCAGATCAGTCTCGGCACCATCCTCAGTCACATATACCTCTCCATGTTGGTATGGGCTCATAGTACCCGGGTCTACATTAATATAGGGATCGAACTTCTGCAGACATACCTTCAACCCCCGGCTTTTTAACAAACGACCCAGAGATGCAGCAGTTATGCCTTTTCCCAGCGAAGAAACAACCCCTCCGGTTATGAATATATACCTGGTCAAAACTTAAGTCCCTCTCCTTCGCATATGTTAAGAACCCTTATGAATTTTAACCCCTTTAGTCAGTAAAATCAACTAGCGAGGATAATCCAGAACTATTACCCGAACTTCCGGGGTTAAAGCTTCTTTACTTATTTCCAGGAAAGGTTTTTTTATCACCTGGGGGAATTTTGCCGTAAATGCTTCTACTGGAGCCAGTTCTTTAAGGCTTACATCTGCCGTTAAAAAATGCATGGGAATAATTATTCGCGGCTGTAATTGTTCCACTATCTCATAGGCCGCATCCGCATCTACAGTATACCTGCCGCCTACTGGCACCAGTAAAATATCTACATTACCTATTTCCATAAGCTGCTGGTCAGTTAGAACATGTCCCAGATCCCCTAGATGAAGAATATCCAGGTTTTCGCTGCTAATTTTAAATATAGTATTATAGCCCCGTTCCTGTCCCTGTTTCTTGTCATGATAACTGCTGATTCCCAGTATATTAATGTCGTCAATAGTAGATAAACCGGTTTCACGTATAATTCGAGGACTACCGACAAGGGTATCAACCGCATTATGATCCCAGTGTTCATGACTTATGGTTACAATATCAACTTTCTCTTTACACAACTGGTAACCAATTTCAGCATTAAAGGGGTCAGTTAACAACTTAATTCCGGAGCTTTCCAGTAGAAAAGAGGCATGCCCCAGCCATTTTATTATCACTGTCTATCTCTCCTTTTTAAGCCTGCTGGCATCATAATACCAGTAGCCTTCCCCCTGATAAACCAGGCGATTGTCCATATTTAAGCGGGTGTAAATGGAAGTCAGGCTAGTCGGATCAGTTTTTTTACCCATTTGCCTGGCAATAGTCTCTATTAAATCATGATAATATATGGCTTCCTGTTTTTTCGCCAGTATCTCAACTGCCCAGTCCGCTTCGCTCTTCTTTCTTGGTACCAAAATATATCCCTCCTACATTCTTTCTGGTGAATTTACTCCTAGAATATCAAGTGAGTTTTTAATGGTTATGCGGGTGATATACATCAGCAACAGGCGGGCATTCTGCAATGCCTGATCCTGGTGTAAAACCCGATGGTGATTATAGAAGCTATGAAATAATCCAGCCAGGTCCAAAACATAGCGGGCTATACGCTGTGGTGCCATAGCCCGAGCAGCAACAGCAATCTCTTCCGGGAAATCCGCGATTTTCCTTAATAGAGCCAGTTCCTCCTCCTCCTGCAGCAGGGAAGGGTCAATCTCTTCTATGCTTGCCATCCTAATTCCAGCAGCTTCTGCCTGCCGAAAAATACTGCATATGCGGGCATGGGCATACTGAACATAATATACCGGGTTTTCCTGGTTTTGCTGCTTAGCCAACTCCAGGTCAAAATCAAGATGACTATCGGGGCTGCGCATGACGAAAAAGAAACGAGCAGCATCGGAGCCAACTTCTTCTATTAATTCATCCAGGGAAACGGTGGTGCCGGTACGCTTGGACATACGTACAATATTACCTCCCCGATAGAGCCTTACCAATTGCATTAAAAGGATATCCAGTTTATCAGGGTTATAACCCAGGGCTTCAACGGCGCCTTTCATTCTGGCCACGTGACCGTGATGATCTGCTCCCCAAACATTTATTACCCAGTCAAAACCCCTTTCAAATTTGTCCTTATGGTAAGCAATATCGGCGGCAAAGTAGGTGGGCAAGCCATTGGCTCTCATTATCACTTCATCTTTTTCGTCGCCAAAAAGGGTAGATTTAAACCATAATGCATTTTCCTCTTCGTAGATATAACCCTTTTCTTGTAGATAGTTAACAACCTGGTCTATTCTACCACTTTCATGCAAGGTCTTCTCACTAAACCAGACATCGTAGTAAACCCCGAAGTTTTCCAGAGTCTTACGTATATAATTAACTTTTTCCTCAAGGGCATACTCTAAGAGGGTTTTACGTCTTTGTTCAGGTGGCATATCCAGCAGTTGCTTATCATAACGGTTAATTATACGTTTGACCGTATCCACAACATCCTGCCCGGCATAACCGTTTTCAGGAAAAGGTAAGTCATAACCGTTTAGCTGCAAATATCGTGTTTCCAAAGAATCGGTAAAAATCTCAATTTGGTTACCAGCATCGTTTATATAAAACTCCCTTTGCACATCATAGCCGGCACGATCAAGAATATTAGCCAGCGTATCGCCAATAGCTCCCCCGCGGGCATTACCCATGTGCAAGTTACCGGTAGGGTTGGCGCTTACAAACTCTACCTGTACTCGCTGCCCTAACCTCGGGTTATATCCGTAATGGTCTCCCATTTTAGTAACTATTACTGGAATATCATACAACCAACTATTGTTTAGAAAGATATTAATAAAACCCGGTCCCGCCACTTCGATTTTCTTAATTTGCTCATGGCTTTCCGTGTTTATCCTGGCTACAATAGCTTCTGCGATTTTACGTGGTGCCATCCGGGCCTCCCGAGCCAATAACATAGCGATATTACAGGCAAAATCCCCGTGTCCTTTTTCCCGGGGAACTTCTATGACAAAGTCGGGAAGCTGCTTAAAATTCAGCAATCCCTGCTCCCGGCATGTTTCTAGCGAATCGATTATTACCTCTTTTAAAAAGTTATGGAGTTCCTGAACCGGATTCATGAGTGCCCTCCTAAAATATTTTCTATAATATTATTCCGCCAAAATGGTAAAACTGATAAAACTTAGGGACAGTATAGATCCCCGTTATTAATTATTACAGGGAGGTATAATAAATGCAACTACAACCAGGTGAACAAGCGGTTTTTGCCTATTTCTCCGACGATAGCGATGCCCGGTTGGCCGCAGATATGCTAAAACAGGCCGGATATAACGAAATTCGGGTTGATCGCATTTCCCCTTATTCCTCTTCCAGTGCAAACCGGCGTATCAAAACTAATCTTTCTGCTTTGACTATGAATAATAGTGGAGCCAACCTGGCTTATGGACCTCTATTAGCTGTTGACCCTGCTGCCAGTGGAATGTCATCAGCCTCCTATGACCCGCCGGGTAGTTCCTCCATCTTACTTACCCTGGTATGTGATCGAAGCTTAAGTTCCCAGGCTATTGAGCTACTTAGACAATATGGTGCATCCGTTTAACATTAATTACTACCATAGTATAGCACCACTCCTATTTTTTCATCCGGTTAAAAACCTTCATGCCGATATTAAGGTTAAACTTAAAATCAGAGAAAGGAAGTAATTCACAATGTAAACAATAACCCGATATCACCGCTATACTCCACTATCCTGGAAGATATGTCTATATTATTGCTCCAAGTATAACATTTTATATCCATTCCGTTTCATTTGTATCCCCGGTCAAATCCTTAAACATTAACTGAGATTTGCTACCTCATCAGCTACTTCCTCCAGGGCTACTACCACTAATGGGTCAAAAATAGTTCCGGTGGCTTTCTTAATAACGCCCAGAGCAGTCTGGTGATCCAGTCTTTCTTCTTCACTACACAACCTGGTTACAGCGTCATAAACGTCAGCTACAGCAATTATACGAGCTAAAAATGGTATATCCGTCTGTCTTAAGCCCAGGGGATAACCACTGCCATCATAACGTTCATGGTGGAACTTGACCGCTTCCCGTACCTGTTCAAAAATACCAACCGCCGGGATAAGTTCAGCACCCAGAGTAGCATGGTCGCTAGCTGCAAGTTCGTCGTTTTCTTTATCAATCGTAGTCTCAGCATATTTACCAATATCGTGTAGCAAGGCCGCATAATGCAACGTTTTCATTTCCGCTTTATCTAAACCCAGTTTGCTACCAATTAAACCAGAAATAGCATAAACCCTGGCACTATGTCCTGTAAAAATAGGATCTCCTGCCTCCAGACCTGCCAGAAGCGAGCTAATTAGTATATGTTCCTCTTTCTCCTGGTTTTGCTCGACCAGCAAACGATTTATAGCAGCAACACTATGATGGCACAAGGTATTAAGCACTTCATTAGTATGCCCCTGCATCTTATCCGACCGCGAATTTAATAAGAGCAAAATCCCCCGGAAATCATCGTCCGTTACTAATGGATAAGCTGCCAGCCATTTAATTCCTTCCGGCCAGGGCAGGTTACTATCTTCAGATTTAATTAATTGGATAGTTAACGAATTTCGTCTAATCTTTTGTCCAATTTTCCCAAGTAAATCACGGTACTCCCCATCCTCGGGCCAGATAATGTTATCCCCGGGGAGCCATAATAAAGTATGTTCAATTTCCAGCAGTGCACGGGCATGAACCGACAAATGATCCAGCACTAATTCTAAATTATCTTGCTCCCGGATATCGTTACCAGCTTTGATTGCAGCTCTTAGGCGGTCATATTGTTCAATTCTCTTCTGGTTAAGGGCAATATAATAAGTTAGCAATATCCCTGCTATCAGAACCAGGAAGGCTGCAACCATATCTACTACCAAACCACTTAAAACCAGGGCAGTTATCAAGGCAGTAGCCACTAACCCGGTTAAAACTATTTGTTTAGACTCCATATCTGCTCCTTTTCTATATAATATCTTACCTTTAACATGAGCCCTTTACATTGTTTTCTATACTCTTAACCTTTTTCCTACCGAAATTAAATTTTATTACCCTTGACATCTGCATTTACCAGTTATAGTATATGAGTATAATCGAATATAGTCATATAAGGGGGTGCCCGGTTGGAATTAGTACAAGTAATGAGAGCGTTGGGAGATGAGAACCGCCTAAGAATTCTTAATCTTTTACGGAAAGGGAATTTGAACGTAGGGGAACTTGAACAAATATTAGGTATAAATCAATCCAATGTATCCAGACACCTTAACCGCTTAAGACAAACTAACTTAATTATTCATGAAAAGCGGGCTCAGTGGGTTTATTACCATATTAATAATAGTATGATGCATAAATACCCCCTGTTAAACGAAATCCTTAATAAGGAATTAGATAAGATAGAACAATGTATCAGGGACCTGGAAGCATTAAGAGAATACCGCCGTAAATTCAAGGGGTTTCCAGGCGAATAACCTACTTCTATTTTATATACCCTGATAGCTCATTTCCCCGGTTATAGTTCTCTTACTTTAAGTATCTTTATAGCTGTTAAAGTGCCAAGGAGGGGAAAATAGTATGAAAGTAAAAAAGATGATAAGTAATGCCTTACTTAACGAAGGAATTAAATATGTGGAGAAAAATCCTGAGGAGAATACGGAAAAGTTATTAAATTGGGGTGAAAAAATTTTAATTCAGGATAATCACAAAGATTATGCTCGTTCAATCCGCAATATATTAAATGAGCCAGATAGTAACTGGAATGAATATATTCACCGCCTGTATACTGAGTTTGACGCTAATGTAAGAAAAAAATTACTGGCTAATTTCCTGGTTAATGCTACTATTCTGGGTATTCCTACTAATAAGAAAATAGCCGAGAATTATGATTGCAATATTCCCTGGGCTATCTTGATGGACCCCACTGCCGCCTGCAACCTGAAATGTACCGGTTGCTGGGCAGCAGAATATAAAAAATCGGATTCCATGGACATAAAAACCCTTGACCGTATTATCCGGGAGGGTAAAGAACTGGGAATTTATATGTATATTTATTCCGGGGGAGAACCCCTGATTCGTAAAAAAGACCTTATGAAACTGGCCCGTAAACATAATGATTGTATGTTCCTGGCCTTTACTAACGGTACCCTGGTAGATGATGATTTGGCCGCGCAAATGGCTGATGCCGGTAATTTTGCCCTTGCCCTGAGTGTAGAAGGTTTTGAAAGTGAAACTGATATGCGCCGGGGTAATGGTACTTACCAGAAGGTTATTGAAGCTATGGATATATTGCACAAATACGGAGTACCTTTTGGATTCTCTACCTGTTACCATAGTAAAAACGTAGATAGTGTAGGGTCTGAACAATATATCGATTATATGATAGAAAAAGGCTGCATATTTGGCTGGTACTTTACTTATATGCCCCTGGGGAAAGACGCCCAGCTGGATTTAATCGCTACTCCTGAGCAGCGAGAATATATGTATCACCGGGTAAGGGAATTCCGTAATAGCAAACCTATCTTCGTTATGGACTTTTGGAATGACGGGGAATTTTGTGGGGGCTGTATTGCCGGAGGGCGCAAGTACCTGCATATTAATGCCAACGGTGATGTTGAGCCCTGTGCCTTTATTCATTATTCCAATGTTAATATAAAGGACGTTAGTTTGATAGAAGCCTTGCAATCTCCGCTTTTCATGCAGTACCGGCTTAACCAGCCGTTTAATGATAATCTCCTGCGTCCTTGCCCACTGCTGGATAATCCCCATAAGCTAAGAGAAATGGTGCATTTATCTGGTGCCCAGTCTACCCAGCCCATTGACCTGGAAGATGTGGATGAGCTTACTGAACGTACTATGCAGGTGGCCCAGGAATGGGGTAAGGTAGCTGACCAGCTCTGGCAGGAGAACCATATCCCCCCTGGAATAAGTATCCCAGAAGAGGTACTTCAAGCTACCCACCAGGCCAGCAGTTCGGTTAACGCTTAACAATCTTAGACATTATATATAATCCCCCCCACCGGTAGAGGCCATTTCCCCACGGCCTCTACTTTTTCCTTTCCCACCGGTCAAAAACTTTGTAAATAGCACCCTGTCAATGCCAGGTATATTTCCCCGTGTTTTCTGCTATAATAGCCATAATTAAACGAAGAAAGGGCGGTATTATGAATAAGAATCCAGAAGTAACTATCGAAATGGGTGATGGAAATATTATTAAGGCCGAGCTCTATCCTGATGTGGCCCCTAATACGGTTAACAACTTTATTTCCCTCATCAAGCAAGGTTTCTATGATGGGCTTATATTCCACCGGGTAATACCGAGATTCGTTATCCAGGGCGGTTGTCCCAAGGGAACAGGTGCTGGAGGCCCAGGCTATAGCATCAAGGGGGAATTTGCTAATAATGGTCACCCTAACCCACTCAAACATGAAGCCGGGGTACTGTCTATGGCCAGAACAGCACAACCGAATTCTGCAGGCTCCCAATTTTTCATTATGGTTGACAGAGCACCCCACCTGGATGGAGAATATGCGGCTTTCGGTAAAGTTACAGAAGGCATGGATGTTGTAGACGCTATTGTTAACACTCCCAGAAGTTTCAGCGATAAACCTAAACAGGAGCAAAAGATGAAAAAAGTTAGTGTAGAAACCTTTGAGGTAGATTATCCCGAAGTAGAAAAGGCCTAGGAGCGCGCTCTTATTTAGTGCATTTTTTAAGGGGGAGGGACAATATGTTTAACAAGAGCAGTAAACAGCCTAACTCCCGTAGTTGTTTTGTATGTGGACGGGAGAATACGGTTAGCTTAAAAATGAGCTGGTATAATGATGTAGAAAAACAACTGGTATGGTCGGAGCTGATGGTACCATCACATTTCAACGGATATCCTGGAGTGGTTCACGGGGGTATAATTGCTGCCATTCTGGATGAAACTTCAGGTAGAGCCCTTTTAATAAACGGAGATAATGATGCGCTAATGCTTACTACCCGTTTGGAATTAAAATATCGCCGCCCCACCCCCACCGACCAGCCCCTTATAGCCGTAGGCTGGATAGAAAAGGGCGGTACCAACCGTGCCCGGGTAGCTGGGGAATTACGCCTGCCGGACGGCACCGTTACGGCGGAGTGTAAAGCTACAGTCCTAAAACCACCAGCCCAATTCCTGGATTCACATGGTTGGCAAGAAGAAAAGGCCTATTTCAAGGTTTATAATGATTGATTAGAAAATAGAACGGGAATTAGACACGGCAACCTTAATTGTGATACCCGCCGGGTGAAACCATAGAACAGTTATGTGTAGGGAACGCCCCCTGTGCCGTTCCGTCATGGGTTAATATGAAAATAGACATGGCTGGTTAATTAGAAAATAGAATTTTTTTGACACTGAAGAACACTGATTTCTTATGAATAACACTGAATTTTTTAAAATATAACCTAACCCCAGCTGCTATTTTCATCACTGGTTGCGTGTGTCTGGCAGACATGACGGGTTAATTAGGAAATA
>CAZAZH010000046.1:0-13825 GCA_964489585.1 uncultured Syntrophomonas sp. | reverse complement strand
TGACCGGTTTCTTCGTTATATGAAAGCTTAAAGGTCGGGTCCTCGGCTGCTATTCGAGCCAGAGCTTCAGAAATCTTATCCTGGTCAGATTGGGTTTTGGGCTCAATGGCAATCTGGATGACTGGTTCCGGAAAATCAATCGACTCCAGTAAGATGTCTCTGGCTTCCAGGCACAGGGTGTCGCCGGTACTGACGTCTTTTAGCCCGATAAAGGCAACGATGTCTCCGGCCCCAACCTGTTCAATTTCTTCCCGGTGGTTGGCATGCATCCGCACCAGTCGACCTACCCGTTCTTTCTTTTGCTTACTGCTGTTATAGATATAGCTGCCGGCTTTAACCTTTCCGGCATAAACCCGGGCAAACGCCAGCCTACCCACATGGCGGTCACTAACAATCTTGAATACCAGGGCAGCAAAATCACCTTCTGAAGTGGGGATAATATCCATTTCCTCGCCACTTTGTCTGCACAGAGCTCTTGTTGCCTGTATCTCCAGGGGCGAAGGTAAGTAATCCACAATAGCCTCCAACAGGGGTTGCACTCCGATATTGCGATAGGAACTTCCGCAGATAACCGGTACCATATTCCCCTCGATGGTATTTCTCCTGATTACCTTTAAGAGCAGGCCTTCCGGTATTTCCTCGTTACCAACATAAAGTTCCAGCAGTTCTTCATCGGTCTCGGCCAAATCCTCCAGCATAGCAATACGCCATTTTCCGGTTTCTTCCTGGTACTTTTCCGGAATAGCACTTTCCATAATTTCATTACCTACCTGGTCAGAGAAGGTATAAAATTTTTCCCGGATTAAGTCAACTATGCCGCAAAAAACTTCATTTTCAAATACCGGCAAGTTTACCACCAGGGGATGGGCACCCAGGCGATTTTTTATTTGCCCTACTACCTGGAAAAAATCTGCTCCTACTGCATCCATCTTATTAATATAGGCAATACGGGGAACCTGATATTTATCAGCCTGCCTCCATACCGTTTCCGACTGGGGCTCAACCCCACCCTTGGCACAGAAAATAACAACTGCCCCGTCCAGTATGCGAAGGCTTCTCTCGACTTCCGCGGTAAAGTCAACGTGGCCCGGGGTATCAATAATATTAATACTACAGCCTTCCCACAAACAACGGGTAGCAGCTGATGCCACCGTAATGCCCCGCTCCTTCTCATAAGGTAGAAAGTCCATAACACTTTCCCCATTATGGGTTTCCCCCATTTTATGGGTCAGACCAGTATAATATAATATTCGTTCAGTTGTAGTAGTTTTACCGGCATCAATATGAGCTATGATGCCTATGTTTCTTAGATTTTCCAACACGGAATTCGTCTCTCCTTCATAACCAAAAAATTAACGGCAACACATGGTGATGCCGAAATAATCAATCTTCTGGGACACGGGGACAGGTCCCTTGTCCCTCGAAATATTAGGGTTTGAAATTTTGCACCCAAAGTTATATTTTAGGGGCTGAGCAGGGATTTGTCAAATGGAAATTGAATTAATCTTCGCTTTTGGAAGTAAGATGAGTAATGCCTGCTACCCGCTCCACCGGAATGACATAGGCAATACCCCGGCCGGGCTTATTTAATTCCGTCCTGGCTACAATAGCTTCTAAAACCTGTTCACTGATGCTCCGTTTTACCAGGGTTAATACCACGTCTTTCTGGGGTTCAATAATAATGCCGAATAGCCGGGTCTGCTCGTGAATCCCAGTTCCGCGCCCCAGTAGGATAGTACCGCCTTCGGCTCCGGCCTTTCTGGATGCATCCACTACCTTCTCTGCGTCACCCTTATTTACTATGGTGACAATGAGGTCATGCTGGATTTTACTCTCCATATTCCTACCTCCCATAGATTACTGCCCGGTTTTTTACCTGGCTTCTCGTTCTTTCTTACCATATAATACACCTAAAATAAGAACTGCTAAAATCGCCGACATGGCTACCAGAGCTATGATGCCGAAACCTTCCATCAGGGGGTCGCGACCCTCCATAGCTGCAGCTATACCCAGGGTTATCGCTAGGACAAAAGTAACGGTCATTGGTCCGGTAGCAACACTGGCCGAATCAAAGGCAATGGGAACAAAAGGACGGGCACAGTAACGGGTCAAAATAAACGCCATCAGGTATCCCGGTACCAGGAACCACCACAGAGGAATGCCCAGTATCAAACGTAACATAGAGATGCCTACAGAAACACCTGCCCCCAGACCCAGGGTATAGAGCATAACGTTTTGTGGAATATATCCACCTGAAGCCGTATCGACCTCATAAATCATGGTGTGTACTGAAGGTTCCGCCAGGGTAGTGGCCAAACCTATTATAAAGCCGACGGGAATTAGTATCCATATATTAGAAAGAGTACTTAAGGCCTCTCCCATTATCTCTCCGGCGGGCAGAAATCCAACCTTTACACCCTGTAAAAATAGAGATAAGCCGATAAAAGTAAGTAAAATACCCTTTAACATATTCATAAACCGGGTACGAGATAGATTTAGACTCCAGAATTGAAAGATAATAAAGCTCACCAGCAATGGCACAAAAGCCAGGGCTACCTCTATTAATGTAGCTCTAAAACCAGTAAAAACCTGAATATTGCTCATCCGTAAATCACCCCTAGCAGGAGGACTGCCATTACTGGACCAATGTAGGCCAATCCTACCAATCCAAAGCCTTCACTGGTAGCGTCGGAACCCCTTAAGACCGAAGCTACTCCCACCCCCAGGGAAAGAATAAAGGGAATAAGCAAGGGGCCGGTCGTCAACCCTCCGGCATCAAAAGAAATGGGGAAATATTTAGGTGGTGCAACCAGGGCCAGAGCAAATATTAGAGCATATCCAATAATTAAGATTCGAGTCAGGGAAAGTTTTAAAACTAGTCGCAGCATAGCCAGAGCTACACTAAAGGCTACTCCCAGCGCAATACTGTATATCAACAGGTTTTTGGGGATGGCACCGGCAGAAACAAAATCTAGCTGTACCGCGAGAATACGGATGTTAGGCTCGGCGATAGCAGCCACCAGACCCAGTATAAATCCAAATGTTACTATAACCCACAATTTACCTGTTTTTGCCAGCGCTTCACCCATGTGCTCTCCCAGAGGTAATAGTCCTAACTGTACTCCCAGTAGAAAAAGGATAAGGCCGGAGGATACTAATAATACGCCCACCAGAAACTGCAAGAGGGTTTCCAGGGGTACTTTCATTAGAGTCATTTGTAGAATAATTACTATTACTGTTATTGGTGTCACTGCGCCAACAACTTCTTTAACCGTTTGTTTAATGCTTTGCACCTTTTCCCCCCTTCAAATTACTGTCTTTTTGAGCCAGGGCTTCTTTGAGCAGGTCACCCAGATTGGTGCCCAATTCTTCTTTATCGCTATAGCGGTCAATCATTTTTTGGGTAGCCCGGCTCCCCATTTTACCAAAATCATCACCCTTTTCCGGCTGACGGTAGCCGCAGGAACGTTCCGGGCATGCCAACATTCTACCCCTTTTGCCACTTACTATCAGCATATAGCGGCCACATTGAGGGCATTTACTCTTAGAGACATTGTCCGGTTTATACACCGTAGTATCAATGCGGATACTGTGAACCAGTTGGGAGGTGTCTTTACGAATATCACTCATAAAATCCGATTTTTTGGATTTACCCCGGGCAATATCGGCTAATCTCTGCTCCCATTGGGCAGTTAGTTCCGGCGAACGTAGCTCCGGGGGGACCAGGTCCAGCAACTGCATACCTTTGGAGGTAGGGATTAGTTGCTTGCCCTGGCGTTCAATATAGCTGGTACGGATAAGCTTTTCAATAATCTCCGCCCGGGTAGCCGGAGTACCCAGACCGCTGCCCTTGATGGATTCACGCAATTCTTTATCTTCCACCAGTTGACCGCAATTCTCCATGGCACTAAGGAGAGTTGCTTCATTGTAACGAGCAGGTGGTTTAGTTTTTTGCTTGTTGCTTTTACAGCTTTTGACCGGTACTTTTTCCCCCTGCTGGTGCCTTCCCAGGGTTTGTTCGGGAACTTTCTCCTCCTCATCATCTTCCTTATCAGCAGGAGACATTTGTACTGCCCGCCATCCCTGATCGGTAATCACCTTACCCCGGGAATAGAAAGTTTCACCTTTAACCACGGTGACGATGGTAGTCTGTTCATAGCAAAAAGGCGGGTACAGCACTGCCAGGAAACGGCGTGCCACCAGGTCATAAAGCCGTTTTTCATCCTCATCCAATACCCTCAGGTTAAGGGGCTGTTCGGTGGGTATAATGGCGTGGTGGTCGCTCACCTTACTATCATTTACCAAACGTTTACCGGGCTGCAAAGGTTTTTGCAATAAAGCTTTAGCCATAGCCTGATATGGCCCTGCCGCCATTGCTTTTAATCTTATAGGCAAGGTAGGAACAATATCACTGGTTATATAACGGGAATCAGTACGAGGGTAAGTCACCAATTTTTGCCGTTCATAAAGGTCTTGCAGTACTGCCAGGGTCTTCTGAGCCGACCAGCCATAGCGCCGGTTGGCATCCCGCTGTAGTTCGGTCAAATCGTAGGCCAGGGGAGGTTGCTCCTTTTTGGCCTCGGTTTTTACTTCCTTGATGGTTCCTTCCTGCCCCTTGATGCGAGCCAGTATTTCCTCAACTTTAGCCTGCTCGTAAATACGACCACCATTGGAACCGCGCCAGTCACCGTAATAATCTGAAAAATCAGCCCTTATGGTCCAGTAGTCCACCGGTCGAAAATTTTGGATTTCCTTTTCCCGGTTTACTATCATCGCTAGAGTAGGCGTCTGTACCCGCCCCGCATTAAGCTGGGCATTAAATTTACAGGTCAAGGTACGGGTAACATTAAGCCCAATCAGCCAGTCGGCTTCCGCCCGGCAAACTGCCGCATCATACAGGTTATTATAGGCAGAACCTGGCTGCAAACGGGCAAATCCCTCCCGCACGGCATTATCTGTCTGGGAGGAAATCCACAATCGTCTAAACGGCTTTTTCCATCGGGCCATATCCATGATCCAGCGGGCTACCAATTCCCCTTCCCGGCCAGCATCAGTAGCAATAATCAGGTCTTTGATATCACTGCGTTGCATCAAGCCCCGAACTACCTGATACTGGTGCGATGTTTGCTTTATAACTTTAAGCTTCATCTTTTCCGGAAGCATAGGCAGGTCTTCCATACGCCATTGTTTAAGGTTTTTATCATAATCATCAGGCTCGGCCAGAGTAACCAGGTGCCCTAATGCCCAGGTAACCACGTAATTGGGTCCTTCCATGAACCCCTTGCCCTTCTGTCCACAATTCAAAACCCGGGCTATATCCCGCGCTACACTCGGTTTTTCCGCCAGTACCAGAGATTTCATATATAATCCTCCGAGGTTTTTATTTGTTATTATATCACAGTACTTATGAAAAACCCTGGCAGTAGATTAGCATCCCCCGTTTTCTATGGCTCTAAATCCCATTATACCTATATTTTGTTTTCCTCTTGCTGTAACATTCATGTTATAATGATATGTGAAAATTACCACAAGGGGGAGGCGGTAGAATGGGTAAAGCAACATCAGTCAACAACAGATTGTACTCGGAATGGAATAATTTTATAGAATCCGGAGAACTCACACCTAACCTGCTGGACCCTTTTATAGCAGATTCCTGGCAAAGGTCACGTGAGGCCGGAGTCAATCCTCACCGTTGTAGTAATTGTAAATCACATCTAGGGATAGATACCATCAGCAATCTGCCTATAGAATTGGTAAAGGCTGCTTATCCGGTTGTAGAAGAGGTCTACGACTCAGTTCGGGGTTCCGGATTCCGAGTCTGCCTGGTTGACGAAAACGGCTATATCATTCATAGTATCCCCCAGTTGGATGCCAGTGTAAATATAAATTGGAAAGAAAGCAGTGTAGGTACCAATGCTATAGGTACTGCCATTGTTACCGGAGAATCTTTGCAGGTTTCAGGCATAGAGCATTATTGTTATGAATTTCACAATCTTACCACTACTGCCGCACCTATTTTTGACCGTCAGGGAAACTTACTAACCGTGCTGGCATTGATGGGTCCATCATCTGAAGATCATAGCCATGTATTAACTATGCTGGTTAAAGCAGCCGGTAAAATGGTGGATCGTTTTAAAATTTTGGCTAAGAACCGGCAATTGAAAACATATAACCAGCGTCTTACCAATATTTTTAATATGATGTCAGATGGGGTTATCATTTTTTCTTCCGATGGTACTATAGACCTGGTTAATCCAGCAGTGGAACATATTCTGGGCCGTCCTGCCGGTGATATAATTGGTACTACCCTGCAGAATCTTTTGGATGCCAAACCAGGTTCAATAGAGGAGTTTATGTTTAAAGGTAATTCATTTAGCGATATAGAGGTATTTATGGATGGTCCCCAGGGTAAAATTCATTGCCTGGCCTCAGGTAACTTTAGCCGTAATGAAGATGGGAAGGTTGATAGCGGCATGATGGTGCTGCAAAACATGGACCGGATAAACCGCCTGGTCAGCCGTTTTACCGGAGCCCGGGCTCAATATAAGTTCAATGATATTATTGGCAGCAGCGCAGCATTGATGGAGAGTATTAATATTGCCCGTATGGCTGCTATGAATAATAGCAATGTTCTGCTTACCGGCGAAAGCGGTACCGGTAAAGAGGTATTTGCCCAGGCTATTCACAACGCCAGCTTTAGACGTAAAGGCCCATTTGTAGCTATTAATTGCGGTGCTATCCCCAGAGAACTGGTAGCCAGCGAATTATTTGGCTATGTAGAGGGCGCCTTTACCGGTGCCAAACGAGGAGGCAGTATAGGCAAGTTTGAAATGGCTTCTGGAGGTACCATATTTCTAGATGAAATTGGCGATATGCCTTTTGAATTACAGGTAGCCCTCCTGCGCGTATTGCAGAACCGCCGGGTTACCCGCATCGGTGATTCCAAAGAAATTCCGGTGGATGTCCGGGTAATCTGTGCTACCAATAAAGATTTGCGTAGTGAAATAGAGCAGGACAATTTTCGGGAAGATTTATACTATCGCTTAAATGTTATTTCCGTAAATATACCACCCTTACGCGATAGAGTGGAAGATATTCCCCAATTGGTTAAGCACTTCCTGGGGCAGTTGGCCACAAAAAATGAAAATATCCTGAGTATTTTGGAATCCGAAATTATAGATAAACTGAAAAGATATGATTGGCCGGGAAATGTAAGGGAGTTGCAGAATGTAGTGGAGCGGTTGGTATGTACCGCCAGCCAAAGCCCGGTTAGTATCAGCGATTTGCCTGCGGAAATAATCTCTTCGGAGTGTTTCTATACCGGGGAAGAACCCCAGGCTATTCCTGTGAGCACCATGTACAAACAGAAGCGTAAACAAATGCTGGCGGAGGAAGAATCCTGCCAGATAATTAGCCTTTTGCAAAAACATCAGGGTAATATAACCCGGGTAGCAGAGGAAATGGGTTTTTCCCGTATGACCGTATACCGTAAAATGAAACTTTATGATATTTCCCGCGATGATCGTTTGTAATAGAAGCAGTCTAAAATATATTCTCCAAATTTACTGCCTCTTTACGGGGGATATGTTCAATCATCAGCTTTAATTCCGAGAGCTGTCCTAAAGAGAGAGCATCATCCTGACTGGTCACGTACTCCTTGACCCGGGCCAGGGAAAACTCAATATTATCCATCTCCTGATGGTCCAGAAAAACCGGCCACCATTTAGCCTTTTGCTCCCATAGCTTTTCCAGATTCTCGCTATGTTCTACTGCTGTTTCCCAATCCTGCTGCCTGATGGTTGAGCTTAACAGTTGGATTTGCCCGGTCAAATCATCACTTGATGTTTGCAAAGAATGATTAAACCAAGCACCCATTCCAATAACCAGGGCCAGAATTACAGCCAATGTTGCGAGCAATCTCATTGTAACAATACTCCTTTATTCAATCATTGTTACACCGCGTGTTTAGCGTCTTTTTTACTGAGCTGAGGATTTGAGCTGAAAATATAGCTGTTTGTGGACATCCAGGCTGGCAAAAAACACGTCTTTTACGTTCTTAACCCCGGATTTGCCTAATTCACTTTGCAGCCAATTCATATCCAAATCTACTTTTTTCAGATTCTCTTTAATAACGTGTCCGTCAATTATTAAGGTAGTGGGTAAGCCTTCATATTCCGGAGTAATACTTAAATCCTGAGGCTCAACCGGTCTTTTTTCGGATTTAAGAATAACGCTGAGCTGCCCGCTGGTCTCTAATATGGCATACTCCACATCAGAGATATCAGCCACATTTTTTAAACGCAGCTGCTCTAGCAAATCGTTGAGATTAAGACGCAGCCTCCGTAACTCGTCTTCTACTATCCGGGAATTTTCAATAACGATGCTAGGGGTACCGCAAATTACTCCTCGGGCCCGCTCACTTTTCAGTGCTATATAAGATAAGGTAACCTGAGCAGCAACTAAAATAAATATAGGTATCAGGCCGCTCAGCAGTGGAATACCGGTATTTTGCATAGGAATGGCGGCCAGCTCCGAAATCATAATAATAACTACCAATTCATAGGGCTGCAGTTGCCCAATCTGCCTTTTTCCCATGACCCGTAGTAATAGAACCGTCACAGCATATAGAATTAACGTGCGAATAATTACTATAAGCATCTAAGCTTCCTTATTTCCTCCGCTATTACCACTCGTCATTTAGCATTGGCAAAAATCAATAACCCAAGTGACGATTGGCCTGATATCGGGGATGGCAAGGTTAGAGGAGTATCCTTACCTCTTACCCCTATCTCCCCACTCTAGACAATTATTAAAGTTATAAATTCTAAGTTTTCACAAGAAAACTTTGTGACCCTTGCTATTTTATTATTAGCACCTGCACATGGCTTTATGTAAGTTCGGCCCGACTGCATAAAACCGGGTTACATTGGTAAATAATATAAAATAACTCTATTTGGAGGTGAAAGGATTGAAATCATGGATGATCTTGCTTCTGAAGTATGCTATGACCTTTGTTGCGGGCTTCTTAACCCTATCTTTAATTGATGGCAATAGTGTGCTGGAAGTACTGGTACTGGCTCTGGCAGTAGCCGCCTTAAATTATGGAGTCGGTGATCTGGTAGTTTTGCCGGCATATGGTAACCTGGTTGCTGCCATAGGTGACGGTTTAATGGCTGCCGTCCTGGTTTATATAATCTCATTAATATGGCCGGCAATTACAGTCAGTTTCTTGTCTCTGGTCATCTTTGCCGTGCTCATAGCCATTGCCGAGTACTTCCTCCATAATTACCTACTGGCAGCAGAGGAAGTTAAACCTTAGAGATACCACATATAAAAATGTTGAAGGAGGAACTTGTGCTTTAAGTCCCTCCTTCAACATTTTCTTACTAACCCGCCGTGGCCGGAGGCTATACCCTAAAGGGCACTCCCTGGTATCGGTTCTGCCCCATTCTCCTCATTTCCATCCTCCCAGGCCTGCCTGGATTCCTCCCGCCTCATTTTCTTCATTTCTACATAAATGAAGACAGCAGTTAACGCTGCTGATAAACCGTCTGAAATAGGCGCAGTCCTCCATACTCCATCTATTCCCCAAAAGTATGGCAAAATCAGGAGCAGGGGAATAAAAATCAAAAACTGGCGTGACAGGCTGAGTATAGCTGCTTGTTTACCCTTGCCTACGGCTTGGAAATATATGGAGCTGGTTATCTGAAAACCCAGCACCGGCAGCAGGGCAAAGAAAATTATCATCGCATGAACGGTCATAGCAGTAAGTGCAGTATCCCCCTTACTAAAAAGTTCCACTAACTGTACCGGCCAAATATGAATAGCCAGATATCCTGCCAGGGCTATACCGGTACCGGCCAAAACTGCCATTCTCCAAGTTTCCCGCACCCGCTTATATTGGCGGGCGCCATAATTGTAGCCGATAATCGGTTGCGCACCCTGACTAAGGCCTAATACCGGCATAAACAGTAATGTGGATATGCTCATTACAATGCCAATGGCCGCGAGAGCCATATCTCCACCATAAAACATCAAGGTCTTGTTTAATATGAGTTGTTGGATACAGGAGGCTGCCTGCATGGCAAAAGGGGCAAAACCAATAGCCATGATACTGGCCAGCACCGGCCATGTTGGTCTCAGGTTTTTCCAGCGAATTTTCACCAGACTTCTGCCCGTAAAGAAATAGCTTAGAACCCAAATAGCTGATATTAATTGCGCCAATATGATGGCAAAAGCTGACCCCTTTATCCCCCAATGGAATATGAAGATGAAAATATAATTTAGAGCCACACTTACTACCGCCCCTAATATCTGGGTATACATAGCCATCTTGGGATTACCTTCGGCCCGGATGAAGTTGTTCATGCCCATACTAATAGAGCCAAAAACCGACCCCAGCATAATGATTTGGGTGAAATCACGGGCATAGGGAAGTACGGCCGTACTGGCCCCAAAAGTAATTAAGATGGGTTCTGTAAACAGCAGGAATAATACTGCTAAAATCGCAGGCAGAAGGATTAACATGGTCATAGCATTTCCTGCTACCTTCTCCGCCTCATCCTTCTTCTGCTCTCCCAGTTTAAGCGAAATCAAAGCGGTAGCACCAACCCCGATTAAAAGGGAAAACGCCATAAGCAGAATCATAATGGGAAAGGCTACCGTAGTTGCTGCTATCGCCAATGGCCCTATCCCCCGACCTACAAATATCCGAGCTATGACATTATAAAGCGAACTGACCAGCATGCCGACAATAGTGGGCAGAGAAAAACTCCATAATAATTTGCCTATACTCTGGTTCCGCATTTGCTCTGAACGATCCATATAATAACTCCCTTAAAGAGATAAAAACCAAATCAGGATGAAAAAGAGACCTCCCCCTTAGTATAAGGGATAGGTCTCTTTGATAACAATCAAATTATCAGGTAAATGATTCCGTGAATGCCGTGGTTTTGGATAAACGCTACACAACAATAAATTATCTACTCTTACAACTCGAGTACATTAAAACATTGAAACTGGGGTTAGTAGTCAAAAGAACAAGCATTCACCTTTTACTCAATACTCCTTAAGCTGATTTTTAGAAAGAGTAATCCAGCTAGCTTCCTGGTCTGCCACTGCCGGGTTAACCAGTAAAACCGACCTGCCTCCGATAAGGACGGGCTTTACTGTTTCACCCAGTCGAACCAGTTCGCTTTCCTCCAGGGTATGGCCTGCTTCCAGGCTTTTAACTATATCCACTCGGATATTCGTCCGGGATTTGGCCAGAATTTCGCTTACGCTGGCAACTTCGTATTCAGGTTTGATTTTAAGTTTACCGCGAAAACGTCCGTCATTACCGCTCAGTCTCAGACCGGCACCAGCCATGGCACCGATAATTCCATCACCGGTGCCGCCATGTTCGGACAGATGAATGTTAAGTTCCTCGGCCAACCCGTAAGCGTAGTCTTTGTTAAGTACCTCCTGTTTAGTGGAATAGCCAAAGGCAATAAGCCAGCCGGGACGGGCCAGGCGGTCAACTGCCACTACACAGAGGCCAGGATCGGAACCGACGGCACTTTCCTTTACCAGAAATTTACTGGCATATTCGATGAGCTGATCCAACCGGGAGGGGTCAATCTCAGCCGCAAAACACATGGCGCTGTTATGGGAAGTATAGGGAACATCCGGGTGTACCAGCAATTGGTGACGGGTTACCGGTTCGCACTTGCCCCAGCCCTTTTCTTCAATCGCCTCGGCCAACATAGTTGCCAGTTCGCCGGTCCCTCTCTTAACGTCAATGTTATCGGTGTCGTCAATAGAAACAAGTACTCTCATCGTTATTTATCCTCCATTAGTTATCTGCTTTTATTTTATGGCATAACATAGTGAAATTAAATTAAGAATAATTTGGAATTATGGTCCGGTCATCAGTCTATTCCTATTTTTTCGAAACTCTCATGCCTTCGCCGCTCAGTATTTTTGCACGGTTTCGTCGGTTAAGTCCATATTGGAAGAATTCTTTATAGAAATATTTGGTTTCTGCCACCATATCGATATCGGTAAATTTATCGGGATGAAACCCGTGAAAACCCTGTCCCATCAGGATTATAAAAACATGGGGACTGTCCCTGCTGTTTCCCTAAGGAACCCAAGGAAACAGAGGGACTGTCCCCATGTTTTCATGAAGTGCTTTCCATACTTAAAATAACGAAGAATTCAACCACGTTCTTGCTAACTTGCCATGATAGATTTAAAACAGACCTTACGTCTAATACCCGGAAGGGGCCAGAGCCAGTATACGGCTAGCCATTATTGCCATTTCCGCCCGGGATACCTTATCCAGGGAGCGTAAGTTGTTATTTCCATCCGGGGTTATAATACCTAATCCGTAAGCCAGACCTACATAGTTATATCGGTTGGCGCTAATTTTTCCTGCATCTTTGACCGGAGTAATGATGGGGTTTTTTATTCGGGCAATATTATCGTAACCCAGGCTTTTGATTACCCAGACCGCCAGTTCTTCGCGGTTTATATAGCCATCCGGGTCAAACTGCCCCCAGGGGGGAATAATTCCCCGGCTTGCTGCCAGGGCAAAGGTTTCATAGTCAGGGTCTTCGGCCTTAATGTCATCTAATTCTATCTGTTTACTGCGGGCATAACTGTAATAGGCCCGGGGATTAGTGGCCGCAAGTACCGCTTTCAATGCTTCCCGTCTGGTTATTGCCTCATCGGGGTTTATGGTACCGGTAAGCAACCCGTTTTCATTTAACATGGATAAGGCTGGTGCTGACCAGTGACTGGCAAAAGGTGCTTTTGAGGAATTTGCAGTCAGGTCGATTTTCCCCCCATATATCATAGCACCGCTGAGTGCATCTACTCGAGGACGGGAAATTAAGTAGGCCAATCGAGGTTCTCCAGTTTCTTTATAATTTTTGTCAAGTGTAGACATATGGACCAGTTCGATATTTAACTGCTGAGCCAGAACTGAGTGGACTCTAGTCTGGTCCAGTAATTGATTTAATGTATTACACTGAACCGGCCTCCATCTAATTTGGTAACCAAGTAAATCGCCATTTTGCCGGCTAATGGTGACGGTTATGCTGTCCCGGTCAAAAGATATGCCATTTAGCAACCGGACAAAAGTAAAGGTGTGTTTTCCCGGTTCATAGTCGGTACTGGCTGTTTGCTTAAGAGCCAGCAGGTTTTCTTTTCCCGGGCTATATTTTTTTATGGTTTGCCAGGCTATTTGCAGTGCCTGCTCGGAACTAACCGTATTACCGGTTTGGGGATTGCTTTCGTTTTTATAGAATCCGGTAACTTCACCGGTATAGGCATCTATTTCCACTCTTAACCCGGAATAGTTTCCGTCTTCATCATTTTTGGGACTATAAAACCAGTGTTCACCCTTATATCCAGAGCCACTGCCTCCGCCACCACCACTCTTTATAATTTTGCCCTCAAACCCTGCTGCAAGTAAAAACTGACGGGCAGTTTCCTGGGCCTGGCGGGGGTCTACTTCTTTTTCAGTCAATGGCGGCTCATTGATAGCTGGCCGGTTCAGCAGCGGAGTAAATTCGCTGTTATAAATCTTAATTTGCTGCTGTGGAAGCTCCTGTCCCTGGTAATTCAAGAACTTCCCGGTAAGGGCATCAATATACATGGCTTCTGTGTTCAGTTCATAGACCGGAATAATTTGCTCATTAATATGACCATCTTTAGTAGTGGAGTATTTGTAAGCAGGATAAACCCCAGCCTGATTTAACAAGATGGCGATAGCTTGGTCCTGAGAAATATTAATTTTCCCCGGGGAAAATTGAGTCTCTTTACAGCTGTTGTTATAATG
>CAZAZH010000045.1:0-13856 GCA_964489585.1 uncultured Syntrophomonas sp. | reverse complement strand
CCTGCCTGAGATTATGCCTGGGGCAGATTACACCGGAAGAGTGTATCACCATGAATTTCGTCAGGTGGGTATATAAGATCGAAGTATTTGGCAAGCTGCGGTCAGGAGTGGGAGGTTCTGTAGTTGCTCCCAGAGTAAACTTGGAAAAACCATCAGCAGGCCAAACTTATCCGGCGGGGGACACGGTGGAAATCGCCGGAACAGTTGAAAAACTATCATCGGTAACGTTAACCATTACTGATCCGGATGGACATGTGGTATATACTGTTTTCGATCTTAAGGTCAAGGATGGCAAAATTACTGAGGAATTCCCCCTGGGTACAGATGCTGTACCTGGTAACTATACTATCGAGGTAGGGCCGAAAGCAGGTTCAAGCCTAGGCTGCAAGCAAACCTTCCGGGTAACCGTGGCGCCAGTAGCCAGCTCTTCGGATACCCCGAAAGTTTCAGAACCCAAACCAGAAACCAAACCTGAACTTGTTACCCAAACTGTAACATCCCTACCCACCAGCTCCTTAAACGATATCAGTAATCATTGGGCGGTGGAGCGGATTAATAACCTGGTGGCTCGAGGAGCCATTAAGGGATATCCGGATAATACTTTCCAGCCTGATAACACCATTACCCGGGCTGAGTTTACCACTGTAGTGGTAAAAGCCTTTAACCTCACTAATTCCAATGGCAAAGTTTTTACCGATACTAGCGGGCACTGGGCCAAAGACTATATCGCCACCGCAACTGCTGCGGGAATTGTCGGTGGTTACAATGACAACATCTTTGGACCCAATGACCCCGTCACCCGCGAGCAGATGGCGGCTATTGTGGTAAAAGCAGCTAACCTCACGGTGGCAGCAGCAGAAAATCAATTTGCCGATAGCAATAGCATTGCCGGTTGGGCTCAGGAGGCTGTTGCTACTGCAGTAAACATCCAGATTATTAGGGGTTATCCTGATAACACCTTTAAACCCGGGGGTAAAGCCACCCGGGCCGAAGCGGTTACCGTTATTGTAAACGCCGCAAACCTGAAGTAACTGAAAAACCGGCAAAGAGGGCGGTATGCGACTCATTATCATGGCGGATGAATTCGGCCAGCGGTTTATCAACTTTTCTGGTGAAACATTGAACTGGAGTAGGAAAAGGCAGGTTTATTAAGATGCAAACTACAGTAAAAAGACTACCCCTGTTTTTACTGCTATTAACCCTAATGTTGACCCTGTTTGGTTGTAGTAGCAAAACAGATACCGTAACCAGCAGTCCGGCAATTCCTGATGATAGACAAGAAATCCTTATTACCGGACTATCGGACAGTGATTACAAAATTACCGTGGGAGATTTAAAAAAGCTGCCGGCGGTTACTCAAAAAGCCCGGGCTACCCGAGCCGATGGCGAAACCGTCAAGGTTAAAGCCACCGGACCCTTGCTGGAAGATGTACTTCAACAAAAAGGTAAGTCCGTAAAAGACTATAGTACCATTCGGTTTACCGCCCAGGATGGTTATTCTATCGCAGTTCCTCCCGATGTTCTAAAAAATCGCTCCATTATACTGGCTTACCAGATTGATGGCAAACCCCTGGATGCTGAAAATGCACCGGTTCGAGTAGTAATTCCGGGAGAGAGAGCCATGTACTGGGTGCGGATGCTGGATAGGATTGACCTGGAGACCGGGGCTGAACAAATACCTATTAAAAAAGTGATATTCCTGGAAACAGCCGTAAAAACTCTGCCACAGGAGGATTACCAGCACTTTGACAGCACCGATAAGGCTATTAAAACTAAAGATTTGGTCGATAGCTATGCCGAAACTGATAAGGTGAAAAACATCTTTATTAAAGCCAGCGATGGCTTACATAAGAACGAAACCAAATCTAATTTTCTGGGTGCCTATATCAAAATAACGGGTAAGGAAGTGCCAAAATTCCTGGCTCCTCACTTACCCCAGGGTATGCATGTGCGGGATGTACTCTACATCAACTATGGTGAGACCAGTTTTCTGTCCTATTCCCAGGGACAAAAGGTATTATCTCTGCAAACGCTTGATGGGCAGAGCGGAATAGCCTTATCAGACGTTATCAAGCAGACCGGGCTTAGTCGGGCAGCGAAGTACAAATTCAGCAGCCTCGATGGCTCCAGTTGGGAATTGGCCGTTAATGAGTTGGGGAGCGGTTTAATCTACGAAAATGGTCAGGGGAATCTGGCTTTTTGCTGCCCGGAAATAGCAACAGATAAGAGCGTAGATAACCTGCTCGCGATTGAATGCATGGAATAGTAGTGGGTTTGCCCACGCTGCCATTTTCATAGGTGGTTGTGTGTGCCAGGCAGACATGGTAGTTAATATGATTTGTGGTTGCGGGGGCGAAGGAGTTTGAAACAGTGAACAGAAGAAGTTGGTTTCTGGCTATTAGCCTGGGCTTATTGGGATTTGTTATCGGGAGTTTTATCTTCGGCACTCACCGGCAAACTCCGGTTCATATCCCCCCTTTGAAAGTGGTGGGAGATGTTGACCAGGTAATAAAGCTTACAGACCCGAAACAGCTGGGTAAGCTGCATGATGTAAGTTATGACGGGCGCAGATATCGAGCCATTCAACTAACGGATATTATCACAGCAGCCCAACCCATAGCTGCACCGGAGCAGATATATTTGGTTGGCCATGATGGCTTTACTTCCTCATTTCCGGCTAAGGGGCTGGAGAAATCCTATATTACCTTTACGGCCCAAAATGGCTGGGAAGCAATCAACCTTAATCACCCGGTTAACAGCAATGCCAAAATGCTAAAAGAAATCGTAGTAGTTTCAGATGGAAGCTCTCCCCATTTTGGCTTGACCATTATTAATCCGGAAAAAGAACTTATGAGAATTACTCCCGGTCGGCTATATACCCGTACCTTGTTGCAGTACCCCTATGCCGAAGGCCAGGCTACGGTAGAAAACCAGGGAAAGACCTATGCCACTTCGGTCTATACCCAACGGAAGGTTTTTCGGTTGGCTGATTTAACTCCGGTTACCGATGGAGAAATGATGCTGGTAATGGGGGCTAATGGGGAACATCGCTTTCTGGAAAACCGGGGTTATTTCGAGCTGAAAGATAAATATGTTAATTACCTGGACCTTGATGAGCGCAGCCAACTGGCGGAAGTAAAAGGGGTTGTAGTGAATCCCCCGGCGGCCAGTATCATGGACACCTACTATGATGCCCGCCATTATCTGGAGAATGGTGACAAGGTACTGGTGGTAGTTTTGGATGGGTTGACCTATAGCCGGTATACCAATGCTATGGAAAAAGGACAGATGCCCTTTCTAAAAAATGCAGGTTTAGCCGTAAAGGCAGTGGGGGTATATCCGCTGGAAAACAACGTCTGGCTGGCAGCTATGATAACCGGAACAGCACCGGAGGAAAACGGTGTTATCAGCGAAAAAGCACAGGACTTAAAAGTACCCTCGTTGTTTGCTGTTGCAAAGCAATTGCAAAAGCGGGCCTTGCTATTACAATCTGGTCCAAAGTTGCTGAACACTGAAATAGAAGCACAACTGATAGATAGCAAAAATGTTAGCAAAACGGCAGATGAGGAGTTTTATGCCATAACTCTGGACAAGCTGGAACAGGGCTATGACCTGTTAATAGTTCGTTTTCAGGATATCGCTGTCGGCAGTAAATCCAATGATGATAAGGCTGAATCACCCAGAGCTTCAATTAATGCAACTGATAAGTACCTGCAGGAAATTGTAAACAGATGGCCGGGCAAGGTTATTATCACCGGTACTCCGGGAACTACTGAGCAGGAATTCACGGTTGATACCATGTTCGTGCCCTATTTGTGTATTAAGTAGGAATTCTATCGACGCAGATTATTTAAGATTATTATGATTTACGCAGATTTCTTTTCCTAAATTATCAGCAATGTTAACGTAATCTGTAGGGGCGAACCCGCGTGTTCGCCCGCGGATTGTCTCGAACAGATGGGTGATAATAAACGGACAGATATCTGGCAAACCGCGGGCAGAGACATGGGTTTGCCCCTACAAAAAATATAATAAATTTCAGCGGCAATCATAAAAATCTGCGTTAATCAGCGTCAAAAAAAACTCTATTTTCTAATTAACCCGTCATGGGTGCCAGGCACACACAACCACCAATGAAAAATAGTTGCACCGGTATTACGACAACATGACGGAACGGCACAGGGGCCGTTCCCTACACTTCCACCGGAGGCTGCCGTGTACCCGTCTAGGGTGAAGTTTCTGCTACCAGCATGCTATTTTCTAATTAACCACGCAGGGAGGTGATTTACATAAACCAATCTAAGAGGTTACCAACGAAAAAATACAACCACAGACCAGGCCTTTGCAGGAACAAAGGTTTTACCTCAACATACATATTCTTGCTGGCATTATTAATTATTACTATTGCCGGTTTGGTTATACCCCTGACAACCCAGGCGGAGCAACCCCCACTCTATATCATCGATGCCAATAACCAGTTAATTATGACTGATCCACCGCCAATTATCAGAGATGGCTGTGCTTTGGTGCCCATATCCACCCTGGCTGATACTTTGCAGGGCAAGGTGGTCTGGGATGATGAGCAACAAACCATTACCTTTACGAAGAACCGGGATACTATTCGCATGCGGGTAGATAGCAATCAGGCCAAGATGAATGGGCAGGAATTATCCCTGGACGCGCCTGTTTGTAATATTGATAGTCGGGTTTATGTTCCCCTGGTATCGGTAGCTGAAGCCATGGGAGCAAAACTGGAGTGGGATGAAGAGATTAGGACGGTTAAGCTGCTTCCCGGTATGGGAACTGCAAGTAAAGCATTCACCCCTACCCGAGATGGGGTCCCGTCAGAAACACTGACCGTTAAGGTGGGTTATTTCGGCACCCCTTACAATACTTTAAAGGTTTTTACCTTCAGCGAGTTGGAAGCTATGGCCAATGTTTACCAGGCCTATACCTTTATCGACAGTATGCCGGCAGTAGTCCTGGATTCGGCGCAGGGAGTAAGGCTGGTTGATATTTTAGAAAGCTGTGATATTGATATTAACTCTATAGATAAACTGTATTTTTACACCACTGATGTTAATACAGAATGGTATCAGAGCTTATCTAAATCCTTTTTGCTGGATACCAAACGCTATTATTATCCCAACTTACCTGAACGTTGGGATTACGATGAGGAAGAAGCTTTGCCCGGAGCAGAAGAAGGGGCTATTCCAGTGGAGCCCATTATAACTGTTCGGGATTACTGGAAACGTTTTGCTACCACTCCTGACTTTACCCAGATGGTTGAAAGTAATGGGTTTAGATTAGTATTCGGTCAGACCGATACCCATACCAGTACGGCTATGCGTTCAGCCAAATGGGTCCGCGAGATTTCGGTAATGCTGATTGGTAAACCACCCGATCAGGTCTCACTTAATCAGAATACTATCAATGCCAAAATTGGCAGCAGCGTTCAATTAGAAGCCACGGTAGGCCCCTCTGATGCCGCCGATAAAAGAGTTACCTGGAGTTCCAGCAACCCTGCGGTAGCTACCGTAGATGATAGCGGACGGATATCAGTTATTGCTGCTGGCACTGCTACCATTACCGTAACTACGGTCATAGGCGGGCACACTGCCAGCTGTATTATAAACGGACCGGGCCAGGTAGTCGGTAGTCCAGAGGGGGGAGCCGGGGGCAGTGGTTTGGATAACGAAGAGGAACAGGCAGCGGCAAACGGCCAACAGCGCCTGGCTCAAAAAGGCAGCGCGGTTGTCTCCAGATTACCGGGCAGAATATACGAGATGTCAGCTGACGTTGTACCCCTGCAACCGCAGAGTGAATATGGCAATGTAAACATTCAAACCGCGGTAGCAGCCTTAATCCTGTTTATCCTGGGGGCAGGTAGAAAATACACCGAATATAAGAAGGAGGCAACCGAGTGATATTTGCATTATTAGACCCACTTCGGGAAACTATGCATACAGTTTCCTACGGTTTACTGGCACCAACCATTATTATCCTGCTGCTGCTGGTAGCTTTTATGGTGGTTGAGTTAGGAGGATTATTGGTAGAAATATTTACCGAAAGACGTAAGGCTGAAACCAACATACCCGGGTTAATGGAGTCCTTTCAGGGAAAACAGGTCCAGGAAATTACTGCTGAAATTAATAACAGCAACCTGTTCCGACGTCAAAAGGCAGCATTGCATGAGCTATTAAAGTACAGTGATTTACCTGCCGCCTCCTTACAGGCACTGGCTCGGCGCCTGCTAACTGATGAGGAACTCCATTATTTCAAAATAACCAACCGCACCGATGTAGTAGCGCGCCTGGGCCCCATGTTGGGTTTAATGGCTACCTTGATTCCGCTGGGGCCAGGTTTGATAGCTCTGGGTCAGGGTGATACCAAAACCCTGGCTGACTGCCTGCTCACTGCCTTTGATGCTACTGTAACCGGTCTGGCCGCCGCAGCTATCGCCTTTGCCGTCTCCCGTCTGCGTAAAAGGTGGTATGAGGATTACTTGAGTTCCCTGGAGGCCTTGATGGAAAGCTTACTGGAGGTGTTTGCCGGTGAACCAAGGGTTACGGAGTAGGAGAAGGCTTAGAACACTGGATGAGGATGTTAGTCCTTTGGAAGGTGCTATTAATATTGTGGATGCCATGCTGGTATTTGCCTGTGGGCTGATGCTGGCCCTGGTTATCCGCTGGAACGTTGACCTGGCCCAGTACGGGGATCCTGTCAAGGTCACCCAGGGTGAGGAGGTGACGGATGACGCCGATATCCGCAGCGACCTGGTAGAAACCGAGGGAGAAGGCCAGCTCTACCAAAAAATGGGCACGGTCTACAAAGACCCTGCCACCGGGAAACTATTTATGCTTACAGATGAGTAAGATACGCTGCAATCATATATCAAGAACTATTATAGAAACGACCTTTCGCACAGTCCTACTATTGCTTACAAGTACTATCGCGGCAAATCTATTTGTTCCAATCCATGTTTTGTTTGAAGTTTGTTTCTCTTAAGAAAGAACTTGAGGGGAGGAGATATTTCATAAGCATTGTTACCGGGCAGTGTCTGTAAATAGAAAACAGATATTTACAAAGCACTGGCCGAAAACCTTATTTAGCGATACATAGGGAGGGTTTAAAATTATGCAATTGATGAAATGGGGATTAAAGCCCCGTAGCAGGAAGTTCATTGCCTGCATGGTGGCCTTAATCATGCTCTTTAGTATAATGGGGTTGGGCAATCCTAGTACGGCGTGGGCCAAGACGGATGAGAGCGATCCGGCCACATCTTTGGTTGTCAATATGCTCAATCCCGATGGCAGCACCACCCTGGTACATGAATATTCATATGAAGAATTGGAGCCCTTGGAAGAGATTGAATACTATGCTACCATTGATGCCATGCCAGCAGCAGTAGGCACCAGGGCCAAAGGTGTTAAAATCCACAAACTTATAGAAGATGCCCAAAAGCATAATTGCAATATCAAATGGGAATCCGGCCAGAGATTGGTGTTTTATGTTACGGATGCTCCGGTTGCATATCAGCCTGGCTATTATACCTATGATAGGCTGTATGGAGAGGATCGCTATTATTTTCCGGAGCTGGTTGAAACCTTTGATCCGGAGTACCCCGAGGATATTTCTCTGGAGGGTGCCGTGCTGGTAGAGCCCATGCTGGCTTCATCTTCCTATCAGGAAAGGTGGGCAACTGATGATATCCTCAAGAGTACTGAGAATCCCGTAACAATGGACGGCAAGGAGTCCTTCCGATTCTGTATGGGTATTACCGAAACAGAAACCCAGTCTCCATCAGACAACCCAGAATCATCCACCACCAATAAATTTGTCCGGTGGATAAACCGGGTAGATGTAGGTCCCCTGGGCAGCCCAAGATTAAGGGAAGATAAAACCGACAATGCAATTGGACAGCCGATAGAGATTATATTTATTGATAACTCTGCCTGGAGCGAAAAAATTGCCCAGGTCAAAGTAGACGAAAACATTTTAACTCCAGAACAATACGAAATAACAGCAGGGAAAATCACAATCATACCCAATGTATTTACTAAAGTTGGTACTTATACAATAACTGTGGAGGCTACCGGTTTTATGAACTCCACTGTTGAACAGAAAATAACCGAAGAGAATTTGCCGGCAGTTCTTGAGAGTATTGAAATTACCAAACCGGCGACTAAACTGATTTACAGTGTAGGTGAAACCCTGGATATAACCGGCCTGGAAGTAACGGGGCATTACGATGACGGTAGTTCCGGGGTAGAGGCTATTAGCGCTGCCAACATCTCCGGTTTTGATAGTTCAGAAACAGTAGAGAGTCAGACCTTGACTATAACCATTGGCGATAAGATTACCATCTATACGGTAACCATTTGTAAACCGGTAACAGCTGCCGATGATGATACTATAACCGTAACCCCGGATACTCCATTAATAATAACTGTACCTGAGGATGTCACCAATACCGGAATTCAGGTTTCCCAATATTCACCCCTGCCACCGGTAAAAGTTAAATCAGACCAGGTAGAGATGACTATTCCTAATGGCACCGCAGTTTCTGGTTCTGATACCATACAACTACCAGAAGTAATGCCTGCTTCCAGTGTAAATGTAGCCGGAGCACAGAAGGTTGAGCTAGTTATTCAAGTAGGTTCTAATACGGATACTATCACTTTTAGTAAACCGATTCGGTTGGTTCTTAAAGGACAGGGAAGAAAGTCCGCCGGATTCATAGATAATGATGGGACATTCCAGGTAATTAGTAAACCTGCCTCCCTTAAAGGTCTTATCGGTGAGGGTGATGTAGATGCAGTGGTTGGAATTTTTGAAAAAGAAAAGATACGGGAGGGCGCTGTTGCTTCCGGGCAAGATCTCATAATCTGGACCATGCATTTTACCAGATTTATAACTTACATACCCTTAAGTGCTGTGCTACCAATTTATGCTCTACCCGAAATTTACGATGAATTTGTTGAGGTTGAGCAAATTATCAGAAATCAGGTTATTAGCCACCGGGGCGGAATTATAAAAATAGCGGAAGCTATGTTTATTTTCCCGATCGATGCAGTTAGTGAAGATATCAAGGTAAGCATCAAAAAAACCAGCAAGGATAATATTCCGCCAGTTTCATCAGAATTTAAACTGCTGGGTGAGGTTTATGAAATCACCACTGATAAAAAAGTTACGTTTAAAAAGCCGGTTACCATAACCCTGTACTTCGACCAGGATAAAGTAGATAAGGACAAATATGATGCAGGTATATATTGTTGGAGTAATAAAAAATGGGTACTGCTGGATCAGGCACAAGCAGATATGGAAACTGGTAAAGTGAGCGGCACCGTAAATCATTTTAGTATATTTGCGGTTCTTCTCAGCAAAAAGAGTGAAATTGCAATTGATAAAGATAAAGAGCCTGTCAAAGAGGTAATTACACCAGTTAAACGTTCATTAAAAGACATTACCGGGCACTGGGCCGAAGCCAATATCAATAAATTGGCGAATACAGGAGCCATAGATGGATATCCGGACGGTACTTTTAAACCGGATAATAAGATTACCCGGGCAGAATTTGCTGCTACACTGGTTATAGCGTTCAAGTTAGGACCCAGGAGCGGCAAAGTATTTAGCGATACCAGCGGGCATTGGGCCCAGGACGCCATAACAACTGTTGCTGCCCACGGCATAATAAGCGGCTATAATGAAACTAACTTTGGTCCCGATGACTTGATTACCCGCGAGCAAATGGCAGTGATGATTAGCAAGGCAGCATGCCTCAGTAGCGGGGAAGGCAAAACCTTTGCTGATAGCAATCAGATTGCTGATTGGGCTAAAGCTGCAGTAGCTGCCGCCAGCTATAAAAACATTATCAGCGGTTATCCTGACAACAGTTTCGGACCTCAGGCCAATGCGACCCGGGCTGAAGCAGTAACTGTTATTGTCAAAGCCTTAGATACCAAAGGATACTGAATTTTTTAAGAGGAGGCAGATGAAGTGTATAGTATCCCACAGGAACCTGTTTCTATCAAACCTATAGGGGTAGTAGTTTCTGATTTTAAGAAGGTGAGCAGGCAGTTTGATTATAATCAGGAAAGTATGATTTACATAAGGGAAGATCTTATTGATGCACTGATTGGGATTGAACTTTTTTCGCATATACATGTAGTCTATTATCAGCACCGCAGGCAAGATTGGCTGGAAATGGTGGGAAATAATCAGGAAGGGCAGTCGCCCTGGATTATTCCTTTTGATAGCGAACCAGGCTGCCAGGGAGTTTACTCCACCCGTTCACCTGCCCGTCCTTCAGCTCTGGGATATTGTGTGGTTGAACTGATAAAGTGCGAGCAAAACCGCCTTTATGTCAGAGGCTTGGATGCTATTGACGGAACTCCGGTCCTGGACTTAAAAATATATATCCCTCATTTTGATGCCTTCCCATTAGCAGAAACGCCTTTGAATTGGTGTAAGGGGGATAAACTGATAACCACTTCACGTGCTTTGCACTGGGATACCATCAACGTTGGGCTTACTCTGGGGCTAAGGACCGGGGCCAAAGCCTTGCAAGTTCTAGGTATCAATCGCGGGGAAGCGGTCAGAGCTGAAGTAGTGGGAGGGCACTTCTTTGCCCAGGGTATTGAGGGCGTTACCGGCTGCAGTGTATTGCGGGGTAATATGATTTTTGAAGAGATTAGAACTCCAGGCGGAGAATGGAAGCTGAAGCTGGTAGGGCGGGATAACATTGTGGAAATCAAGCTTAATGACCATTTTTATGCGGAAGCTGGTCAAGTTCTGGAGTTGGGGGAGGAGAGATTATTTGCCTCGGTGCAAAAGAGTGAGCATGAAGGGAATTTTGCAGGGTAATTAACGGTCTGGTATAATTATAAATGTCATAATATTGGTTAACCTGGAATACTTTATATGACAACTTCTTCTTTCCAACTTACATTTAAAGCGACTATGGCATATAAAGAAACTAGGACATAATATTTTTTTAAAGGGATTTAGGGAGTAAAATTTATGTCGCTGATGCATTTCTATGTTATTCAAATAAAAAAGGAAAATTACACTGGACACTACTGATGCAAAGTTTCGCATCTATTCTTAAGCTTTTTTAAGTTTTACATTTTGTAGTTAAACCATAGGACTAAAGGGGAGAGGTGATTGATATAATATATGGAGTAATTCTTGCGGGAGGAACCGGGGAGCGCTTCTGGCCCTTGTCACGCCGGGAAAAACCCAAGCAGTTTTTGCCATTATTTGGAGAGCGGACTATGTTGCAACTTACTATGAATAAACTTAACGGACTAATAGATGCAAAGAATGTTTTTGTAGTTACGGATAAGGCATATGAGGATTTGGTAGCGGATCAACTGCCCGAACTACCCCCACAGAATATAATTTCAGAGCCCTGCGGCCGTGATACTGCCGCAGCGGTGGGATTGGCGGCGGAGCATATTGCTCACCGAGACCCCCAGGGGGTTATGGTGGTTCTGCCGGCAGACCATTACATAGCTGATGTTAAGGAATTCAGACGGGTATTAAAAGCCGGTATAGATGTAGCCGGGGAAGGGAAATGGGTATTAACTATAGGAATCAGGCCTTCCCGTCCGGAAACCGGATACGGATACATACAACAGGGAGAGCAGCAGGGAGAGAGGCAGGGAACTGCCATTTATAAGGCGGTTGCTTTCCACGAAAAACCGGATTTAGACCGGGCCCTAAAATACCTGGATTCAGGTAATTATCTCTGGAACAGCGGTATGTTTATCTGGCGGGTAGATTTAATCCGCAGCCTGATTGCTTCTTTTTTGCCGCAGTTAGATGCGGGCTTGGCACAAATAGCGGCCAGTATCGACAGAGTGGAGGAGGAGCAGGTGACTGCAGCGGTGTATCAAGACCTGCCTCGTATTTCGGTAGATTATGGCATAATGGAAAAATGCAATGAAGTGCTGGTGATACCTGCTACATTTGGCTGGGATGATGTGGGTTGTTGGACTGCTCTGGCACGTTACGGTAAGGCCGATCAACAGGGGAATGTAGTAAAGGCCCAGGGGGTTTTTGTTGATACTTACGATTGTTTGGTTTATGTGCCCAACCGGGTAGTAGCTACTCTGGGGGTTAAGGACCTTTTAATCGTTGATGATGGTGACAGCCTGTTAATTTGCCAAAAAGATAGGGACCAGGAGATTAAAAAAGTAGTGGAAGCCCTGCGCCAGGCGGGCCATCATGAGGTGATATAAACTCAATGTCTATGTCATATTAAGAGTTGAGGGGAGAGGAGAAGGTAAAATGATTAAGGCCAATATATTTAGACAATATGATGTTCGCGGGGTGGTAGACCAGGACTTAACCGAGGAAGCAGCGTATAGGATAGCCCGGGCGGTAGCTACTCAGGCCGCCGCCAGGAATTGGCATACAGTTTTACTGGGAAGGGATAACCGGAAGTCTTCCCCACGTTTACGTGAGGTAGTAGTAAAAGGGCTGCTTGATTCCGGTTGCGAGGTTATAGACCTGGGAGTAGTGGTAACCCCCATATTTTACTTTGCCGCTCGTCATCTAGACATTCATGGTGGCCTTATGATTACCGCCAGCCACAATCCGGGGGAATATAATGGGTTTAAGATACTAATGGGTGAGGGTACTATTTACGGGGATGAGATTCAGGACTTACGGCGTCTGGCCGAAAGCGGGGAGTTTGTAACCGGCTCTGGTGGTAAAGTGACTGAGGTAGATGTAGTTGATAACTACATGAATATGATAAAAGAAAAAATCCAGCTAGGACCGAAAAAAATTAAGCTGGTAGTTGACTGTGGAAATGGAACTGCTTCTCTTTTTGCCCCACAACTTTTTCGGGAATTGGGCTGCTCGGTGGTGGAATTATACTGTGAGTCAGACCCGGAGTTTCCCAATCATCACCCCGACCCGGTGGCAGTAGAAAACTGTCAGGACCTTATCCGGGTGGTGCAGGAAGAGGATGCTGATCTGGGTATTGGTTTGGACGGAGACGGCGACCGCCTGGGGGTGGTAGATCGCCAGGGTAACATTATCTGGGGCGATATGCTGATGATTCTTTTCTGGCGGGAGATATTGCCCCAATATCCTGATAGCAAGTGCATTGTAGAAGTTAAGTGTTCGCAAAGTTTGATTGATGAAATAGACCGCCTGGGAGGAACCCCCATGATTTATAAGACCGGGCATTCTTTAATCAAAGCCCGCATGCGGGAGATAGGGGCAGTTTTTACTGGGGAGATGTCCGGACATCTATTTTTTGCGGATGAATATTACGGCTTTGATGATGCTCTATATGCGGCAGCCCGATTGTTAAGAATTCTTTCTAACTGTGAACAGGATATTACTGCATTGCTGGCTGATGTCCCTAAATACTATTCCACTCCTGAAATCAGGGTAAAGAGCAGTGATGAAGAAAAATTCCAGGTGGTAGACAAGGTGCTTAAGCATTTCCAATCGCGCTACCAGGTTATTGATGTTGATGGCGCCCGTATCCTTTTCCCCAATGGGTGGGGTTTGGTCAGGGCCTCAAATACTGGTCCGGAATTGATTCTCAGGTGTGAGGGGAAGACCCCCGAGGACCTGGAAATGATTAAGAATGAGTTATTTAGTTTTTTAAATCAGATTGCAGTAACAATTCCTTCCTTTGACTAAACTTGACCTTTATGCTATCATTAATAATAGGAAAAGTGTTAACCTTTCGACGATTCCTGTTGCCATGGAATCAATTTCACTTGCGCAATTTTTCTCATCTTTAGTTATTTCATTTGTTCAGTTAATACATTTTACAGGGCTTTTTTAAAAAGGCCCTTACTTACAAATAAAGCTGATTGTTATTGCGG
>CAZAZH010000044.1:0-14624 GCA_964489585.1 uncultured Syntrophomonas sp. | reverse complement strand
ACAGGGCTTTTTTAAAAAGGCCCTTACTTACAAATAAAGCTGATTGTTATTGCGGATTTAAGGGGGTGAAAGGCTCTTTGTATCAATAGCTAATCCTTATAATCATAAAGATGGGATTTTGTAATCCAGGTTGCATCAATGCAAGTGGTTTCTGCGAAAAAACTAGGAGGTGGAGGCAGAAATGAAGGCTTGTTTAGTTGTTAGTACCTATACCCCGAGAAAGTGTGGAATTGCGACCTTTTCCAATGATTTGAGGGACAACTTGTTATCTAAAGGGCAAAAAGTTCTTATCGCTGCTATTTCCGAACCGTTTAGTTCTTATGTTTATCCTCCAGAAGTAGCCTTTAAAATCCGGCAGGAAAGAAAAGCCGATTATATCTCCTGTGCTCAGTGGGCCAATCATAATTCAGATATTGAAATGGTTATTATTCAGCATGAATACGGTATATTTGGAGGACAAGACGGCGATTATGTATTGGAACTAGTTTCCCATTTACAAAAACCATACTTATTGGTAACCCATACTGTCCTTCCCCACCCCCATGAAAATCAGAAAAAAGTGCTCATGAGGCTGGCCCAATCTGCTGATGGCATTATATGCATGACGGTCAGAGCACGAAAACTACTGTCCAAGGTATATAGTGTACCCGGGGAAAAAATATTTGTGGTACCACACGGGGTTCCTAATTTTCCGATAAAAGAGCGGGAAGCTTTGAAGGCCCAATATGGTCTTAAGGGCCGCCGTTTTATTACTACTTTTGGATTTATAGGTCCTGGTAAAGGGTTAGAGTTTGGTTTAAAAGCACTGGCTAAAGTGGTAGACAAGCATAGCGATGTTTTGTATCTGATTGCGGGGAATACCCACCCTATGCTGCTTAGAAGTGAAGGCGAACGCTATCGCGATAGTATATTACAATTGGTTGAGGAGCTTGAATTGCAAGATAATGTACTTTTTGTAAACCGATTCCTGGATATTGCTGAAATAGGAGATTATCTATATATGACTGATGTATACTTAAGTCCATATCCCAATATGGATCAGGCGGTTTCCGGTCCGTTGTCTTTTGCTGTAGGATGCGGCCGGGCTATCATCGCTACACCCTATGAATATGCCCGGGAAATCCTGGCTCAGGGCCGCGGTTTAGTTGCTCGCGAAGCAACCCCGGAAGCCCTGGCAGAGCAATTGGAGCTCATCCTGGGGGATACGGCCATGCAAACTGAGTTGGAACAGAAAGTAGCGGAGTTCGGCCAATCATTTAGCTGGGAAAGTGTGGCTGAAATTTACTTAAAAATTGCTGAGGAGGTACTGGAGCTTTATGATGCTGGGAACGTACAAAAATATGGATTATAGGCATTTACAGCGCATGACTGATGAACGCGGGATGCTGCAATTTGCCTGCGGTAGTATTCCTGACCCCGGCAGTGGATATACGGTAGACGATAATGCTCGTGCTCTAGTTGTAGCCTTACAATCCAACTGGGAAGACCGGACCGAGTATGCCCTGCGTTATGCCCGTTTTCTTTTTCGAGCCCAGCGTAGTCAGGGAGATTGGTGTAACTGGTTACTCCCCGGGCGCGGTTTTGTTGATGATATAGATTCGGATGATAGCATGGGACGGGCTTTTCTAGCCTGTTCCCTGGGAGTGTCAGTCGATATTGATGAAGAACTGCGGCTGCTTTGCCGTCAAATGGTGGTGAAAGCGCTGTCAGAGGTAAAAAACCTGAAACATCCACGTAGTATGGCTTATTTACTTATGGGTTGCAGTAATTTAGTGCAAAGCTTTCCTGAGCATAGCCGGGAAAGCTTTGAGATGACCAAGCGGTTTGGGCAAAATCTGACAAATCTTTACTTTCGCAACCGAGTTGCCCACTGGAGATGGTTTGAGGACCGTTTAACTTATTGCAACGCTATTTTACCCCACGCTCTGTTTGTCTATTACGGTATAAAATCGGATAAAAAGACTCTTAACGCGGCTCAGGATTCTCTGCGCTTCCTGGGTGACCGGCTTTTTGCTAAAGGCTATCTTAATGTTGTGGGTAACCGGGGTTGGTGGGTGCGGGGTGGAGAAATTCCGCTTTTTGACCAGCAGCCCATAGATGCCTGCTCACTGGTATTAGCCTGCCAACAAGCGTATGAAATTACCGGTCGTAATGAATTCCGTCAGATGGGGGAACTGGCCCATTCATGGTATAACGGAAAAAATATTTTGGAAATGCCGCTCTATAATCAGGAAAGCGGAGGCTGTCATGATGGTTTAACCCCAGATGGTTTAAACGCTAACCAGGGAGCAGAAGCGGTTCTCTCATTATTACTGGCTAACCAGGCTATGGCCGGTTTTAGTAAGAAAACAGATCGAGAATTTTACGCAGATAGCGTTCCTAAAGGCCACATTTGATGTTACAGCGGGACTTGTTACAGCGGGACGTTCTTTCTGTAACACAATTGTGTTACAGAAAGAACGTCCCGCTGTAACACTTACACCTAACTCTGTACCATTTCACGTATTTCTTCGGGAATAAGATCTCCTACCGTACCGCTGGCGGCACACAGGTAATGGTCGGCGGCACCATAGTAAACGATAATCTCATCATCGTCGTCCAATATTTCCTTATCCTCAGCGGGAACTGCCCCGCAGGTGAATACTACGTTAGATACCCAGTGTTCACCAGGTATACCTATCTCGTATTCGGTTTCTGGAGATAGAATAGGATTAGGGGAACGGTACAGTACCCGTTCAGGATTCTTCAAATCGACCAGCATTGATCCCAACCGGTAAACCCGGTTTTTATCTACTCCATGGTAAATCATTAACCACCCGTACTTCGTCTTCAAGGGCTGAGTCCCTGCTCCTATCTTAAGCGAATCCCACATACGCCCGGAGCGTGGGCCTAATATTACCCGGTGTTGTTCCTTGGGAGCGGGAAACTCGAGTTTATCCAGGTGGGAAACCCAGATGCTAGGTTCGATTCGGTGATATATTACATAGCGGCCGTTTATTTTTTCCGGAAATATTATGGCGTCCTTATCCCAAATATCCTCGAAGGCCAGGCCTTTCCTTTGCCAGCGGTCAAAACGGTGGTGCAAAAAGTCATCCAGTGATATGGAAGCTGCAGCAATCTGGGCTATAACGCCATTATAGGCAGTATATAGCATATAAAGCTCATCTCCGATAATAACTACCCGGGGGTCTTCGCAGCCTTTTTCTTCCTTTTCATCTGCAGGGGAAAATACCGGTTCGGGTAGTCGCTCCAGAATGCGGTAGCCATCGCTTATGGCCAGACCAATGCGAGAGATCTCATCATCACCAAAAGCCCGATATAGTATATAAATTAGTCCATTAATTCGTATAGCAGCAGCATTAAGTACATAGCGTGATTCCCAGAAGTGTTCCTTAATCGGTTTTAATATGGGGTTATCCGGATATCTGGTTAGGCCCTGGGCAGGAGGAAAATCAAGCATTTCTAGCGGAACTGCCACTACGTCTTCAGGTATGACCCCCAGAATAACATCCAGCAGGTCATCGCTGGCCCGACCCTCCCCGATTAACTGGATAACCTGGTCTTCAATTTCGCCCGGATTATATTCCATGGCAGTATAGATTTCCTCTAACAGGTGATGATTAAACCATTTTTCTTCCACTTCAGCTGATAACGGGGTGGGAACCTGTTGCCCCCCTTTGTAGCTATAAGTTGCCCAGGTCCAGGCTGAACAGGGCAGGAAAGTTCCATCCTCTAAAATCTGGCTAAGGCCATATGATTCCACCAGATGCGAAAGAATTTCCCCTTCCCGGCTTCTTCCTACCGTCTTCAGGGTATCAGCCATAGCCTGAATATTATTTACCATTAAACGCTGATGATTATTTTCGAAAATATTATAAACTGAAAAAGTTCCAGACTGATACCATCCCAGTAAAGAATTGCCCACCTTTTGTCCCAAATTCCTTCTTTCCTGGGCATAAACCCTCCATAAGTGAGAGTAGTTAACTGCCAGGGCTACCTGATAAGCTACCATTAAGCAAAAATAGAGATGCGGGTATTTACCGCCTATGCCTTTGCTGTATGGGCTTACTACTATTCGGTTGGAGAGCTTATCATAGTTACAGGTAGGGAGCAGATGATAAGAGCCATATTCCGTTCTGTCACCCAATACCAGAGGCTTGATAGTTACTTCGCCCATAGTCTCGGGAGTAAGCTTATTAAGCAGCCATTGCTGGCTTTTTTCCACGTACATCTGATTTTCTATAAGACAGGCCAAACTCCAGGCGTCACGTACATCAACTTTTTGCAGTAACTCCCGGGGGTGTTTGCACCCCAGTGGAATCATGACGTTCATAGGAGGGAAACGCAGTATAACTTCTTGTAACAGTTCATTTTTCACCGAGAACATACGGGGAACGGGCAAAAAACCAAACAGGCCGTCCAGCACTGCTTGTAGACCTTCCTCACTGTGGAGGTCACCCGGTAACAGTCCTGCCAGGGTATTTTCCAGGTGCTGCATAAAATCAGCTATCCCGTTTACTAATTCCTTGGGACTGGCATTTAGAGGAAGTTGCAATTTTTCGTGGACGAAATGATCGAATTTCTCCTGGTAGTAATTTTGTACCCGGTTAAAAACCTCTTCCATATAAACATCAATTCCACCCGATCCCTTCAACTGCTTGGGCAGGAGCAAAGGTGCTCCCGGAATAAACTCCATGAAATGAGCTGGGGTAATTGGGGGACGGGTTTCCTGAGCCATATACCGCCATTGTTTTAGAAAAGTTTCTCTATATTCCAGGAAGCAGCTGCGCTGTTCGTCCTTAAGCGACTGTGATGCATAATATAGGATGAGCTCACCTTCTAGCTCTTTTTCTAAAGCCAGGGTAGTGAATTGATCCAGGGTAGATAGAAAACCAGCTATGCGTCCATTAAAAATAAAGGTTAGACAATTAAAAAGGTCATTGCGAGAAACACCGGGGTCAAATCTGTATCCCAGCAGGAGCTGGTATACCGCCTCTACCCACAGGTGATGATTAAAGGAAAACTCAGTCCCCGGGGTGTTCAAGGCCTGATGCAGGCTTTCTGTCAACTCGGAAGGTAAAATTAAATTGCTTAAGCGCTCATACTGGCTATAGTTTTGCTTAAATGAAGTTAACATATCAGTAAAGGAAAAAGAACTTTCCTCAGCTTTATCCGGGTAGGTAGTATCGGCATAAACATCCAGACATCGGAATACTGGTTCCCGTGAAAGCCAGATTTTATTATCACGGGTAATACACTCAAAAAGAGCCGCAGCCGTCTGGGTAAATACGAAATTTAACTTCTCTTTGGAAATATGGGCTAGTTTTGCTCCTAGCTCTACCTCACAAATACGTTTGTTCCAGCGTAGGGCTCGGGTAATCAGCCAGGGATCGATACCGTAGCCGTTGGTTATATCGGGCCAGAACTTACTATCCTGGCATAAATCTTCCACTAAATCATGGCTGATACCATACATACCGCTATGCGGATCACTAACCCGGTAACCATAAAAAACCTCCACTAAAGGAGAGGTAAAAAGTCGCCCCAGTAAATCTTCCAACTGATGCCGTTTAAAATTAACCAGGGTTAAATCGTATTCGCCCTGGAGGGGTTGTGCCATTTGCTTGAGCCACTCTACTTTGAATCCCTGCCCCTGCTCTTGCCGCAGGTCAGCAGCAATAATAATCAAATCTGACTCCAGGTGTTTAGCTATTTCCAGCAATGCCTTGATACTGGCCCCCCGACCATTGGAACCCGGTTTCATTACAAAAGCAAAATGAGGTATAGATAAATTAAGAACTTGAATCTCTTCTATAATGTCTGTGCCAGCAGGATCGCCACAGCAAACTAACAGGGTATTAGATGAAGGCAGCTCTCCTACGCTACTCCCAATCATCTGTAATATTTCCAGCAGCGATTCCTTCTCATTATAAAAAGGGATACCGATTATGGTATTTACAGGGCCAAGACGTTTAAGGTGGGGAATGACTTCTTCAAGGATCTGGTTGAATAGAGTCTCAGAATGGTTAGCATTGCCGGTTTTCATCGTCAAAACCTCCTAACTGGCAGACGGCTACACGGTAATGTTCACCCTTAATTATAGTTAAACTTAACTAACCTTGGAAAGCTTTGTCTGGTAATGCAGGGTCGGGGTAAAATGAGGTAACTATCGTATTCCCAAGCAGAATGGGGGCTTAGCCTCAGCATGAGAATTTACGACCTGACAAGAAGACCAAAGTCACCTGTGCCTTAGAAATGGATTAATATATACTGTAAAGAAAGGAGAAAGCATATAACATTATTTAAGAGTTGACCCATAAATAATATAGTATGTAAAATAATGTTTAGGAATATTCCGATAATTTTTACCAATGGTTAGGAGGGTACATCTATTATTAGCATACCCGTACCAAAACAAATAAAAATTAATATTTCTCCAGATAAAATGAAAGTTCTTTTATCAATTCACTTTACTCCTGGGCAAGAGATCATGCCGGAGCACATCTTCCATATGCTCAAACAAGAAGAGGTTGAGTATGGTGTTGACATCGGTAAAGTTAAAGAAATTTGTCTTAATAAGCAGGATGTATATGATGAAGTAATTGCCGAAGGTACGTACTCCATACCGGGAGAAGATGCGGATATTACTTATCTTTACAGTAAACCTGATTATAAACCTAGATACACCGAAGATGGCAGGATCGATTATTATGAGCTTGGCAGCATTATTGCTGTGAAAAAGGGCGATTGTATAGCCCAGCGTAAACCTGCGACTGAAGGGATACCAGGTTGTAATGTGCGCGGTGAGACTATTCAGGCGTTAGCAGGTAAGAACAAAAACTTTCAAACCGGTAAAGGAATTGAAATTATTAATAACCAGGCTCTGGTAAAATACGACGGAGCACTTCACTGGCAGGGCACAAAAATACTGGTAAACAGATTAATGGTAGTAAAAGGCAATATTGATTTTTCCGTTGGCAATATAAATTTTCCTGGAAAAGTTAAAATCTCAGGAAGCGTTCTTAGTGGTTTCCAGGTGGAAGCTGAAGAGGATATAGAGATTGCAGGCGGTATAGAAGACGCTAAAGTATTTTCTCAAAAAGGCTCAATATTCATTCACCGTGGTATTATTGGAATGGGAAAAGCAATTGTAAAAGCGGCAGTTAATGTAGAATCTAGTTTTATTCAAGAAGCTACCGTAGAAGCGGGGAAAAACATAATAGCAAATGAATATATTATCAGATCTAATATTAAAGCTGGAGAGTCAGTTATGGTACAGGGGTCTAGAGGAAAAGTCATGGGCAGTAATGACATAGTTGCTGGCAGTCGTATAATGGTTAATACGGTACAAACGTCCAAAGATCTTAATCTCATGATAGCCGGTATAAATCGAAACGCAACTTACCTCAGAATCAAAGAAATTAACCGGAGTTTGAATACGATGGAAGCCCAAATACGCTCAATGTCGTTAAAAGTACGAATGTTGGCTTCTACTAAGAAACAAAATGACACCCGAGAAATTAGAGAGGTTCTGGCAGAGTATGTAGCTTTGATTGATGAAGTTGATCAATTAAAGGCGGAGAGAATTTCTCTAGTAAACATGCTAATGTCCACTAAAGGTGAGGGCATGATTGAAGTAAAGAAAGAAGTGGAGCACGGACTATCGTTGAAGATTAAAGAAGAGAGAATAGAGATAAGTAGAGACCTGGCGGATGTTACCATATATTACGACCATGAAGAAAAAAGAATAGTTGTAATGCAGAACTAGATAATGATAGGAGTGAGGATTTGAACCAGTTATTTCAAAGCGCGAAGATTCTAACTTCAAATATGATTTATCAATACATGATGCAGATTTTTTCTAACTACATAGAAATTCAAGATGCAGTATTACTAATACCAAATGATGAAGACAAAAGTATTCTACAGGTAGTTGATGTTATTGGCAATATGCCTTCTAGCCTTAGTTTTAAGAACCTGACCGATACCCTCGATTCCTTACCGGTATTTTCCTGTGACATTACCTTCAGGGATGAAAACATATCTATTTACCAGCATCTGCTCAAGTTCTCTGGTACAGGAACACAAAATCTGGCTTACCTTTTATACCGAGGTAAAAAACTAACTGAACAGGATGCAATGAATTTTATAAATGAAGTTGAGTATCTTCTTCGCATAAAAGCTGCTTTCGACTCCGTACCGGGATTAGAACATTCCCAGTCAAAACTGAAGTATCAGCTAAACTTCTTTGCTGGAGTAGTTAACAACATCTTTGAACCATTTCCCGAGGACATACTGATTCAACTTTATATGGAAATAATCTCTGAGATGTACTCATTACCTGCTGCTGTAATACTTAAACTGGAGGGTGATGTATTTTTCCCTGTTCGCACCAAAGGGGTAAAGTTGTCAGAATATGAAGATTTAGTCCTTGAGGCTTCGGTGTTTATAAATAACTGGAATTTAAAAACCTATCCGACCCTTGTACCTTATGCTTCTAGCGAGCAAATTGGAGAAAATAACTACAAGTTATTGAAAGAAAAAAACGTACAAATCATTGTTCCTATTACACCAGATAAAACCCTGAAATATCTAATAACATGTATGTCCTGTGATGAACAAAATGTTATTGATGAACAAGATAAACTGACTTTAATGGCGCTCAGCAATACTTTACATAATGCTATACAATTCAGTTCCACTAAAGAAAACCTGATGCAAAGCAATTCAAAATTAGATAACAAAATTTATGCATTAACCGCTATATATAGAGCGGCGGGAATTATATTTTCCTCCACTAGTATAGACGATACGGTTAGCATTGCTTTGGATATGTTAATGGAGATATTTCAATCATCCATAAGTTCAATAGTGATATCCAGCTTTAAAGATGATAGATATGAATTAAAAAAGATAAAATCGGTAAATCAGGAAGAGAAATTAGAATTTTGGTTTATATCTCCCAAAAATCTTTTAGAAGGAGGAAAAGTTGTTTTTGATTACCGCAACGATTCTATAGACCGCCAGGTATTTTTAGATATGTTCCCCGAATTTATAAAATTAGAAGAAAAGCTGAAGCCCCATGTTATTCTATACCTAACCTCCCATGGAAAATTTTATGGTTTCATAACCTTATCTGAGCGGGTTACCGGACAAACTTACGGTTCAGAGGAATACGAGATGTTAACCCTTTTGGTAAATTCAATTAGTCTAGCTTTGGACAACGTATGGATGTTAACCCAATTGGAAGAAAAAAACGATCTTTTGGAACGAAGTTTGCAAAATCTATACGCTATTCAGGATGTACTTAATATCATCCGCCAGGCCCGAGATATGAACGAGTTTTGCAGGCTCCTTAGTGTAGCTCTGGAAATGGGGGTAGGGGTTACAGACTTGGGTATACTGGCTAGAATTCAAGGGGACTTGAAATTGTTGTGGGGTGATGTTTCCCTGGACGAATTAGATAAAGAGGCGCTAAAAGGAATAGTTTCCTCGGGATTGCTGGAGTTAGGGGGGGAAAAAGAGTTAAATAATCGCTACTTTGTGTTCCCGGTTAATACAAATGATATAGTAATTGGATACCTGCTGGTAAAATCTTTTAAAGACAGCACATTGGAAGATGGCGAACGAATAAAGCTCATGAATATAATTACTTCTATTATTGGGGAGACTTATGGCAGATTGCTTAGAGACATGGATACATTTAACATGGGGGTCTTGGACTACTCACGGTTAATCTTATACCATTTACAACGGGAAATAGAGAACCTGATGGAACTACAATTAAAGCCCATCATATTAAAATTCCACCATGAAAAACCTGAAGAGATTATAGCTGCAAGTAAAGACTGGGCCGAAGGATTTGTTATCTACCCTGGCATAGGATTGATTATATCACCACTTGATGAGGAAGAAATCCAGGATAGGATTAGTCAGTATGATTTAGATTTGCAGTTTATTGATTTCAATAAACTGAGTTTAAATACCCTTTTCAAAACTTAGGACTTTGTATGATTTAATATAACCGTTTCTGGAATTTTCCTGCTAGCGGGGAATATATTTTAAAAAGCTAGCGAAGGGAAGGATGAAAGCGGTTGATAATAAACCTGCGCCAGTTACGTTTACTTCTTATTATCATACCATTACTGCTAATCTTTATATTCATGTATAAATATACCCTGCCTGAAAGCGAAGAAGAACATCCAATCCAACAAGAGCCCAAGAATATGTGTGGTGAGTTTCTGGCCTGGGAGGAAACCCGGCATTATTTTAATAAATACAGCAGTGCTACCGTGATGGACCTGGACACTGGTCTACAATTTAATGTCCAGAGGCGAGGCGGAACCTACCATGCTGATGTACAACCGCTTACCGCTGAGGATACTGCTACTATGAAAGCAATTTATAATGGCAAATGGAGTTGGAAACGCCGGGCAGTAATTGTTGAGCTGGAAAACGGACGTAAGATTGCTGCCTCTATGAATGGAATGCCCCATGGCCAGGGGGCTATTGCCGGAAATAAATTTAATGGCCATTCCTGTATTCATTTCCGTAACAGTACTACCCATGGCAGTCGCAAGGTAGATTTGGCCCATCAAATGATGGTTTGGAAAGCAGCTGATGTGGTGGAAAAACAAATTAAGACACTGGGACCGGAGGACAGCATCAGGCTATTTTTCACTGCTATTGACCAGGGAGAAATAAAAATAGCCGGCAGTTTGCTGGATGGGGAGGATGAGGCCGCCATCCTGGAATTGTTTCGTGATTACGATTATATAAGGGTTTCTGCTATTACCAGGCTTACGGACAATAATTATAAAGTGAATATTTTACTGGGTTATGATGGCGGCAGAAAACAGTTACGCAAGGATATACCGCTTAGATTGGTTAAAAAGAATGCCTACTGGCATATAGATGTAGGTTCTATTGTGGTATTACTACAACAGCCCAGGGCTTAATAGTCGTCAGTCGTCGGACGTGAGGAGTGTAGGAGTTAGGAGCGAACATGGGGACTGTCCCTGCTGTTTCGCCAGGAACCAGAGGAAACAGAGGGACTGTCCCCTGTGTTCGCTAAGTTTCAAGATTCGAAGTTATTGACATGATAATTTTTGCCATTATCCATTCAAGATTAAGTACTGAGTGTTAGCAGTTGCTATAAGTTTATTTTCTCGGTTATAAGCCTCAGCCAGTATATGAATCATGGTACGACCTTTAGATTTCACAGTAGCTTTAATAATCAATTCATCACCTGGAAAAATCGGTCGGTGGTAGCTAGTGTTTATATTTAAGGCAGTAGTTCGAGGAGTTCCAGTAGCCAGGATACATAAGGGACCGAAAGCATTATCAAAAGCAGCAGATATAAAGCCTCCCTGCATGGACCCGGCTGGATTACAATAACTCTCTAACACCGGAATAGCCACAGTTAAAGCGATACCCGGGGTAATATCAAGAAGTCGGGTCTGCATGTTTAAATAACATGGGGGAGGAGTTCCAAGGTCAATATCTGCCATACCATATTTCTTATCTCCATTATTACCTGTGCCCAATATTAAATCCTCACTTTCAAATTGTGTATTATATACCCCACACCTATTCTAACCTTAGGCAAACGGGATGATTACTCTGAAAAACGGGGCCACCAATAATGGTAAGGGGTTACGCCCTATACTTTACCTTTTCGATATTTTGAATATTTATCCTGCTAAAACAAATAAAAACCCGGTCTAGCCTGGCCAGACCGGGTTTAAATCATTGCTATTATTCACTTCGGGTGAATGTGTTATTACTGTAGTGCAATTGTATATAGCAAATAACAAAAAATCTTTTGCTACTAATTTAAAAAAGAGCCCGCTTACTTAAAGCAAGCGGGAGGAAAAAGATTGGGATTGTATGAAAAAGCCTTGTACAGCTTTTTACCGAATTTTAATTACTTTTAACAGCGAATAAAAAATGGTCGAAACCCCTTTTAAAGGCACGACCACCTAGACCTATGCAAACACAGGTTAAAATGGTCTCCTTTCCACAATACGGGGAGGCATAGACGTTTCCACCTATACCCAGGCCCGGGAACCATAGCTAAGCGCCTTAGGTCCAAGAGCTCGGAAACATTATGAGGTTAAATAAAAAAACAGACAATCTTTGGTAAGTAAGCACACCAAAGCTGTCTGTTAATAAACAACAGTTGCAGTTAGATGTACTCCTTTCCACAATAAGGGGAGGCATAGACGTTTCCACCTATACCCAGGCCCGGGAACCGTAGCTAAGCGCCTTAGGTCCAAGAGCTCGGAGAACATATTTATTTGCTACAGTTTATCATATGCCTATAAAAAAAGCAAGAATTATAATTTAGTCCTCTTCCTTATTGATGATTTCAATAAAAAGGTCAACCAGATAAGGGTCAAATTGAATACCTGCACAACGAATTAATTCACTAATAGCTTCATCTTTACTCATAGCTTTACGGTAAGGGCGGTCACTGGTCATAGCATCATACGCGTCAGCTATGGCTAAAAGCCGGCACTCCATAGGTATTTCCTCTCCTTCCAGCCCCAGGGGATATCCTTTGCCATTCCACCATTCATGATGTTTAAGTATCCAGTCGGCAATAGGAACTAGATCAGGGGCAGAAAGGGCAATGCGGTGACCGATTTCAGGATGACGCTGCATTTCAAATGTTTCTTCCTGGTTTAGGGGACCCGGTTTAAATAGAATATTATCCGATATCCCCACCTTACCAATATCGTGGAATTCAGCCAACAGGCGCAGATCAGTAATCCGGTGGGCTGGCAGCCCAATATTTTCACCTAGAATAACTACTAGTTCCTGGATTCGAACTGCATGGCCTTCGGTAAGAAAATCCCGAGCTTGCAAGGCTTTCATAAGGGTTTTGACAATGGCGCTTCTGGCACTCTGGCGGCGATGTAGTTTTTCCCGGTACATATTATTGTCAGCCGCCTGAAAAACTTCATGCATACTCAAGGAGGGGGCGTTACGAACAGCGAAGCCAATGGAAAGGCTAATAGGTATATCGGGATTGCTGCTATTATATTTATCTACTGCTTCACGGACTCTCTGACAGGCTGCTTCCACAGCCGTATCCGAACTACGTAGCATAATGATGGAAAATTCATCTCCTCCTACCCGGGCTACCACATCATCGGCACGGAAGCATTTTTCAATAACCCGGGCAACAGAAATTAATAGCTTATCACCAGCATCATGTCCCAGGGTGTCATTAACTAATTTTAGCCCATCTACATCACACATTAGCAGACCGGTTGAAGCGAAGCGGCTATTTTCTATTCGCCTTATTTCCTCTTCGAAATAATTACGGTTATAAAGACCGGTAAGTTTATCATGCAGGCTCAGATAACGAAGCTGTTCCTCATAATGTTTACGCTGGCTGATATCCCGAATAGATTCTATAGCTCCCACTCGGTTACCGTCAGTATCAAAAAGGGGTGAAGCCTTAACCCAGATGTAAGCACCTTCTCCGCTATATACACCAGGGGCAAAAATTTCAGTATAAAGGCTTTCTCCCTCGCGACGTACCTCTTTATAATGTTTTTTCATATCCTCATCTGAAACAGTAATTAAATCCAGCAGCATGGGACGAGGATAGCCATAGAAAGGTATAGCGTAAGCATACTCACCCTGACCAATAATATCTTTTTTATTAAGCCCGGTCATTTCTTCGGTAGCCCGATTCCAGGCAATAACTTTTTGGTTCCGGTCGATAACGAAAGTTGCGTCGGGAAGAAATTCAATTATATCTAGTAGGCGTTGATTAGTAGCTCGGAGCTGATTTTCCATAAGTTTGCGTTCAGTTATATCCCGGGCTATACCCTGGACCGCATAGGGCTTGCCATTTTTATATAATAGCCGGGGGCGAATTTCCAGGGGTACCCGATTGCCCGATTTAGTTATAATATCTAGTTCATAGGTAGGGATACGGCCTTTAAAAATATCTCTAACAATTGTGGTACCTGCAGTTTCGGCATCTTCCGGAGCAACTACATCAAGAAAACTTCTTTGCAGAGCTTCTTCCCGGGTATAACCACTAAGCTGTTCAGCATTTTTGTTTATTGATGTAAATCTTCCTTTCAAGTCATGTATATATATCAGGTCATTGGCATTCTCAAAGAGATCCCAATAGTGTTCCTGGCTTTCCCGTAGAGCTTCTTCAGTTAGTTTACGTTCAGTTATATCCATGAAATTACCCAGGGTAGCTGGTTTACCCAGGTATTGGATAGAAGTTACCGTTTCCATAATCCATTTTATATTTCCATTTTTTTGTATAACCCGGTATTCATAAGGGGGAGTAGGGTAACTTTTGAGCATTTTTATGGCATTTTCTTTGACATGGTCACGATTTTCAGGGACTACCAGGTTTAAAGAATTAGTACCTTGTAATTCCGTTTTAGTAAACCCTATCATTTTCTCAAATTGGGGATTAACATCAAGAAATTTACCATCTTGAACTATAAAAATACCTATAGGTGAACTGATAAAAAGCGCAGTAAATAGTTCCTGCGAACGTTTGCTGCGGGAATCAAGCATCTCCAATTCGGTAATTTGATGGCGAATTTTTTGCAGACTTATCTTTAATTGCTCTTGTAGATTTT
>CAZAZH010000043.1:0-15080 GCA_964489585.1 uncultured Syntrophomonas sp. | reverse complement strand
GCATTATAGGGCTTCTCTAAAGTTGGCACGATGTTTGCAATAGATATAGGCAAACAGTTTTATACCGGGGGGAAGCACTAATTAATTGCAGCAGCAGTCTTTACCTTCCCAGCACTATTAGATAAACCAGTTAACTTACCCTCAATTCCCCCCTTTTTAATCATGAAGGGTTTATGGTAAACCTCCGGAAAAGGTGGATTCAGGAGTTTATCAGCAAACTTTTTAGGAAAGAAGGGATTGCGTCATCTTTAAGCCGGTCGGAAACGTAGTCAAATAATTTAAACAAGGAGGTGAAACTGGTTTTCTACGGAAAAACCAGGACATTATGGACAAAATTTTAGTAGTACAACCTGAAAAATGCACCGGTTGCCGTACTTGTGAACTTACATGTTCATATACCCATACTGGTGAGATTAACCCGACCCGGTCTCGTATATCGGTATTCAACTTTGAAAGAATAGGGTTTTCAACCCCGGTAGTATGCCAGCAATGTACTTCAGCTGCATGTATGGCGGTATGTCCGGTAGGAGCTATTTCCCGGGATGATAATGGTGCCATGCAGGTAAATCACGAGAGATGCTTACGGTGCAAGATGTGCGCTATTGCTTGCCCGGTGGGAGCTACTCTCTACGATTATGTTGAAGATAAGATTATTAAATGTGACCTCTGCGGTGGGGACCCTGCTTGTGTTAAACTTTGTCCCTCCGGCGCTATTAGCTATCAGGATGCTAATGCAGCCAATTTTGCCAAGCGTAAACAATATGCGGCCAGGTTTAAAGATGTTTATGAGGAGGTGGGCTAGGTTATGTATGGATGGATAGGAAATATGATTCGGGTAAACCTCAGTGATAAGACTATAAAGTTAGAAAAACTAGATAATGATGATTTGAAAAATTATATTGGCGCTCGGGGTCTGGGGACGAGGCTTTACACTAAAGAGGTTGATCCCAAGATAGATCCATTAAGCTCGGAAAATAAAATGATATTTGTAACCGGTCCCCTTACCGGTACCCTGGCCGGGTCAGGCGGACGTTTCAACGTGGTTACCAAAGGTCCCTTAAATGGAACTATTGCTGCTTCTAACTCGGGTGGAAACTTTGGTCCGGAGTTAAAGTTTGCCGGTTACGATGGCATTATTTTTGAAGGACGCGCAGAAAAACCGGTATATCTCTGGATTAACAATGACGAGATAGAGCTGCGGGATGCCGAAGACCTTTGGGGCAAAGATGCTCATGATACTACCGACCTGATTAAGGCTGCTACTGATGATGAAGCTAAAGTAGCCTGTATTGGACCGGCCGGAGAGAACCTGGTTAAATTTGCCTGCATTATGAACGAATATAATCGTGCTGCCGGACGTTCCGGAGTAGGAGCAGTTATGGGCTCCAAAAATCTAAAAGCAGTTGCCGTGCGTGGTACCAGGGGAATCCAAATTGCGGACAAAGAAGGGTTTATGGATGCCATTGTCGATACCCGGGCTAAATTGAAAGCCCATCCGGTAACTGGTGCAGGACTGGCTGCTTATGGTACTAACGTACTGGTCAACATATTAAATGAACATGGTGGTCTGCCGGTTAAGAACTTCAGTGAAGCGGCGGTATACCCAAATGCCGAGAAGATATCCGGGGAACACCAGGCGGAGCACAACCTGATACGCAATAAAGGCTGTTTTGGCTGTCCCATCGGCTGTGGCCGGGTCAGCAAGAATAAAGTTAAATTTAAAGGTATAGGGGAAGGCCCTGAGTATGAGGCTACCTGGGGCTTTGGTTCTAACCTGGATATAGACGATTTTGAAGCTGTTTGCAAAGCTAATTTCCTCTGTAACGAATTAGGGATGGACCCCATTACCCTGGCAGGTACTATTGCTTGCGCTGTTGAGATGGTTGAAAAGGGATTTATTCCTCGGGAAAAGGCTGATCTAAACTGGGGTGACACTGAAATGCTGGTGGAAATGACCCGCAAGACCGCCTACCGTGAAGGTTTCGGCGATGAACTGGCAGAAGGTTCATATCGCCTGGCTGAGAAATACGGTCATCCGGAATACTCCATGTCGGCTAAAAAGCAGGAACTGCCGGCTTATGATCCCCGGGGACAGCAGGGCATCGGCCTGGAATATGCCACTTCCAACCGGGGTGGATGTCATGTACGCGGTTATATGACCTCCCCTGAGGTATTAGGTATTCCGGAAAAGGTAGATCCGGATGCTATCGAGGGCAAACCAGGTCTACTGAAGATATTCCAGGATCTTACCGCTCTGGTCGACTCTGCCGGAATATGCTTATTTACCACCTTTGCTATAGGTTTACCGGAGATATCTGAAGAGCTACGTAAAGCTACCGGTTTGAATCTAAGTGATGAGGAATTTCTGTTAGCCGGTGAACGTATATGGAACCTCGAAAAGATATTTAACCTGCAAGCCGGTTTAAGCAAGAAGGACGATACCCTTCCGCCTCGGCTCTTAAATGAACCGATGAAAGACGGACCCCATAAAGGCAATGTAGTAAGACTGGATGAAATGCTCAGTGAATATTATCAACTCCGGGGCTGGGATAAAAATGGAATTCCAACTCAGGCTAAACTGAATGAACTTGGTATGACCGATGTAGCTATCTAAATACGATTAAAACCTTCATTACTGTATCACCTTCCTTTAATAGCTGCCATCTTCCCTTCATGGAGAAGGTGGCAGCAATTAATAAAAAGGAGGCTTTATTGTTGGAAACAGATGCACTAATTACTAACCAGAGCGAAGAATTAGATGCCATTATAAATAAATATCCAGGTGAAAAACGTTATATCATGGCCATTATGCATGATCTTAGCCGCCATTTTAATTATTTACCACGCCCGGCTCTGGAGGCTACCGCCCAGCATACCGGGGTACCTTTCAGCCAGGTTTATAGTATGGCCACCTTTTACAAGGCCTTTAGTTTGGTTCCTCGCGGCAGGATACATTTTAAGGTGTGTGACGGGACCACCTGCCACATCAAAGGCTCCCAGATTATTATTGATGAGATCTATAACCGGCTGCATATCAAACCTGGTGAGACTACTGCCGACCTCCAGTTTTCCCTGGAGACGGTCAACTGTATAGGTGCATGTGCCATAGCTCCGGCACTATTGGCCAATGGTAAGGTTCACCCTCGTTTAAATGCAGCCGGGATAAGACAAGTAATTGCAGAGTATGGAGGGCCTGAATATGAGAATAAAGAATAAGAAAAAACAGGTTCTGGTCTGTTGTGGTACCGGCTGTATAGCCAACGGTGGCCTGGATGTATATCAAGCCTTTAAAAATAACCCGGGGGAACTTTTTGAGCTGGCCAGTAGTGATGATATTAAGGCTACCGGCTGCCATGGTCTTTGTTCCAGCGGGCCATTTGTACGTATTCTGCCCGATGATATAACGTATTGTCAGGTTAAAGCCAGCGATGTTGAAGAGATAATAGAAAAAAGCATAAAAGGTAACGAATTAGTAAAACGTTTGCTATATCGCGACCCCCAGAGCAAAAAACGGGTGCAAAACCTGGACAAAATTGCCTTTAACAGTATGCAGGTGAAAAAAGCCCTGCGTAATGTAGGCGTGATTAATCCTGAGTCTATACAGGACTACCTGGACCGGCAGGGTTACCAGGCACTACGTAAGGCTCTTAAGATGAAACCGGAAGAAGTGGTGCAGGAGATTATTGATGCCGGTTTGCGTGGCCGTGGTGGTGGTGGATTTCCCACCGGATTAAAATGGAAAGCATGTCAGGCTACAACTTCAACCCCGAAGTACATTGTTTGTAATGGGGATGAAGGTGACCCGGGTGCATTCATGGATGAGAGTATTATGGAAGGTGACCCCCATACCATACTGGAAGGTATGTCGATTTGCGCCTATACGGTGGGGGCTTCCAAGGGTTTCATTTATGTTCGTGATGAATACGCTGGTTCAGTATCAGCCCTTACTAGGGCTATCAACGATGCCCGCGAACATGGTTTCCTGGGTGATAATATCCTGGGTTCGGGTCTAAATTTTGATATAGAAATAGTACGAGGTGGGGGAGCTTTTGTTTGCGGAGAAGAGACTGCTCTCCTGGCATCTATTGAAGGAAATGTTGGCGAACCCTGGGATAAATACGTTTTCCCCACGGAAAAGGGCTTATGGGGACAACCAACCGTAATAAACAATGTTGAAACCTGGTCCAATGTTCCATTAATTCTGCTGGAAGGGGCTAAAAAATTTGCTTCTACCGGTACCGCAGGAAGCAAGGGGACCAAGGTTTTCTCTCTGGTGGGCAAGGTGGTAAACACGGGTCTGGTAGAAGTTCCTATGGGAACTTCACTGCGAGATATAATCTTTACCATCGGGGGAGGGGTTCCCGGTAAACGTATATTTAAAGCGGTGCAAACGGGCGGCCCTTCCGGGGGCTGCATACCCGAATCCCTACTTGACCTCAAGGTTGACTTCGACTCCCTGAACGAGGCCGGTTCTATGATGGGGTCGGGCGGTATGATTGTTATGGATGACCGCACCTGTATGGTTGAGGTTGCCCGCTATTACCTGCAGTTTTTGGCCGGAGAATCTTGTGGTAAATGTGTTCCTTGCCGTGAAGGCATCAGGAGCCTGCTAGAAATTCTGGAACGTATCTGCAATGGTCATGGGTGCCTGGAAGATCTGGATTTACTGGAGGATATCGGGGAAACAGTTAGAGCAGCTGCTCTCTGTGCCCTGGGACGTACCGCTCCTAATCCGGTACTTTCTACAATCAAGTACTTCCGGGATGAATACCTGGAACATATTGTTAATCACCGTTGTCCTGCCGGCGTATGTAAAGAACTGAGTGAATTCTATATTGATGCAGAGATGTGTAACGGCTGTGGCTTATGTGCTAAGAACTGTCCGGTAGATGCAGTACAGGGCGAAAAGAAACAGCCCCATGTGATAGATAACAGCAAATGTATCAAGTGTGGAGAGTGTATAAACGATTGCCAGTTCCTGGCGGTAAAAGTTAGGTAAGGAGGGTAGGGATAATGAAAATTCTTATTAACGGTATAGAAATAGAAGCTCAACCTGGTGAAACTATTCTGGAAGCAGCCAGAAGGACTGGGATTCATATTCCCACCCTGTGCTACCATGAAGCTTTTGGCGGTCAGGGCAGTTGTCGTTTTTGTATGGTGGAAGTGACCAAAAACGGTTTTAGTCGCGTAGTAGCTTCCTGTACCTATCCGGTTAGTGATGGTATAGAAGTTAAAACCTCCACCCCGCAAATAGATAAAATCAGGCGTAATATTGCCATGTTGCTATACAAACGCGCTCCCAACAGTCTTTTTATGCAAACCCTTTACAAGGAGCATCTTTGTACGGAAAACAATCTAGTGGAAGACCCGCATGAGAAATGTATTCTCTGCCGTTTATGTGTTAATGCATGTGCATCAGTGGGAGCAAGCGCTATTTCTACGGTTATGCGTGGAACTGATAAACGGGTTGCCACTCCCTATGACGATGCCTCAGCCGTCTGTATTGGCTGTGCTGCCTGTGCCGAAGTTTGTCCCACCGGTTGTATTGAAGTGCAGGAAGAAAACAATATAAGAAGAATCTGGAACCGGGATTTTGTCATGGTTGCCTGTGAAGACTGTGGGAAAAAGTTTGCTACCCGGGAACAGTTAGCCTACGTTATCGACAAAAGCAAGATAGACTCGCCTGAAGGGGAGCTGCAACTCTGTGAGAATTGCCGGCGTAAAGTACTTGCCCGGAAGTTAGAAACCTTTAACGGTTAAGGTGGAGGAAGATATTAATGGCCTTTAACCACAACTCCAAATTTTCAGAAATTTATATGGCCTGGGAAAAGGCTATCGCTAGCGGGGAAATTGACCGAAATATTGTGCGGCCGGAAATAGCACAATCATGGATCAGGTGTTACAAGGCCGGGGTTGATCCTGGTTATAACGGGACTAAACGTAGATTTCTGTCCCCGGCGGCTTTGGAGCAGACCCTGGCTGAACACCGGGAATTGATAGAGGTAAGTCGGCCTTTTATGAAACAGTTGTACTCTTTGGTAGCCGGTTCCGGTTTTATTGTCATACTCTCAGATCAGGACGCTAATCTTTTGGAATCCCTGGGTGATCCTGAAACCATGGAAATAGCTGAGCGTAATGATTTAGTCAAAGGGGCTAACTGGGCTGAAGAAGAGGCAGGTACCAATGGTATTGGTATTGCTCTGGTAGAGGATAAACCAGTTCAGGTTTCCGGACCGGAACATTACTGTAAAGGGCTTCATTTTTGGACCTGTTCAGCCGCCCCTATCTTCAACGAAGATCATGAGATAATAGGTGCTTTGCAATTATCGGGACCAGCTGAAAATGCCTTTATACACACACTGGGAATGGTAGCTGCCTCGGTTAATGTAATTGAAGAAGAGTTACGATTGATAAAGAAAAACAATGAACTGGCCTGTATGAATGACCATCTAACTTTCATTATGGAGTATATGAAGGACGGGGTTGTAATTGTTGACCGGGATGGTATTGTAACTCAGACTAACCCTGCTGCCTTTCAGTTACTAAATCTTTCCCGGGAGGAACTGTGGGGAAGTTCTGTTAAGGAGATTACCGGTAGCGCTAAGGCAACCATGGAAATGCTGACTACTGGTAAAGCCTATAATGATGAAGAGATTATGTTTGACCATCGTAATAATAATATGCATCTTTTGGTCTCGGGAAAGGCAATTTATGATAACCGTGGCAATATAAATGGTGGAATTATTTTTATTGAACCAATGAAGAATGTAAAAAACCTGGTTAACCGTTTTAGCGGGGCTCATGCCCGGTTTTCCTTTGATGATATTATTGGGGATAATTCGGAATTGCGGGAAGCAATTAATATTGCCACCCTGGCTGCCGGCAATGACAGCAATGTTCTGATTATTGGGGAAAGCGGCACCGGTAAGGAAGTTTTTGCTCAGGCTATTCATAACCAGAGCTCTCGTTGTAATGGCCCCTTTGTAGCAGTAAACTGCGGGGCTATCCCCCGTGAACTAATCAGTAGTGAATTGTTCGGTTATGTTGAAGGAGCTTTCACCGGGGCCAACCGGAGGGGCCGACCCGGAAAGTTCGAGTTGGCCAGCGGCGGTACTCTGTTTCTGGACGAGATTGGCGATATGCCATTTGAACAGCAGGTGGCCCTCTTGCGGGTTTTACAGGAAAAGAAGATTGTTCGTATCGGTGGCCAAAGTGTAGTTCCGGTTGACGTACGTATTATTTGCGCTACCAATAAAGACCTGTTTAAAGAGGTAGAACGGGGTAACTTCCGCCAGGATTTATATTACCGGCTTAATGTCTTTTCAGTCAACCTGCCCCCGTTACGTAACCGTAGGGAAGATATACCTTTGTTTCTTGATTACTACCTGGAAAGTTGGGTAAAAAAAGATGGCATACCCAGAAAACAGGTAGAACCCGAGGTGCTACACTACCTGCAGCAGTACCATTGGCCGGGAAATATAAGAGAACTGCAAAATGTACTGGAGCGGATGGTAGGTCTTTGCAGCGGGGATAGAATTGGAGTAGATAATTTACCCCCGGAAATACTTGCCCCGACTGCTCCGACCACACCAATCCCTAATAAGCCGATAGCGGTAACTACGTTCAGGGAAAACCGTAAAGATGTACTGGCGGAAAGGGAACGTCAGGAAATAATAGATTTACTGAGCAAATACGGCGGCAATATTTCCCGTGTAGCTCGGGCTATGGAGATATCGCGTAATACCGTTTACCGTAAGATAAAGCAATATAATATCAATCTGTAAATAATAACGGAAAAAAGGGGATACCGGTCAGGTACCCCCTTTTTTGCATGTCTGAACTATAGCGCCCTACCCCTAACTATGATTTTTGACTATCCTGTTATACAATGATTGATAAAGTAAGTTTTATGGGGGGAGAGAAATGGATAGCAAACTGCTGGATCAGGTGGTAACCGTACTGGCCAGTTCCAATAATACGGTAGTAGTAACCGGGGCCGGGATTAGTACCGAAGCCGGGATTCCTGATTTCCGTGGAGAAAACGGGATTTACCGCACCATGGGTGAAGACCGGGTGATGAGCATAATCAATATCAGCACTTTTCAAAAAGACCCGCAGCGTTTTTATGAGTTTTACCGCCAGGTTTTTGACTTTCCACCGGTAGAGCCCAGCCTGGCCCATAAGGTACTGGCGGATATGGAAAAGAAGGGTCGGGTAAAGGCTATTGTTACCCAGAATATTGATGGTTTGCACGAGAAGGCGGGCAGTAAGAATGTCATTGCGGTACACGGTAATGCCGACCGTTTTGTTTGTACCCGGAGAAGGTGCGGTAAATATTACAGCAGTGACCTGGTTCGGGAGATTAAGGAAATAGTTCCTGAATGCCCAGAATGCGGTGGCATCCTTAAACCGGATGTAGTACTTTTCGGAGAACAGATTCAGGGTTATGTGGATGCTCAGGAGCGCATCATGGGAGCCCGGGTACTGGTAGTAATCGGTTCATCCCTTACCGTGTATCCATTGGCCGGATTTGTTAGGGAATTTAGTACCTTTTACCAGGATTTAATTATTATAAATAAAGGGTCTACCTACATGGATCACGCTGCTCTGGTGAAAATTGAAGTAGGTCATTCCAGTACCGGGGAAATATTACAGGAAATTGACCGGCGTCTGGGGTAGCAATTGTTAAGAAATCTTTAACTTTCCCTGAAATTATTTAAACCATTTCCGCTTATAGTAATACTGTAAATAAAATAAAGGAGGTTTGAATAATGAAGAATAAGAGTTATTTTAAAGCTGGTATTCTGGTATTGCTGGCGGTTTTTGTACTGGGAGTTGCGATTCCAGCTATGGCCGGAGCCAATAATCCGGTGGGAACTGCAGGTAAATACGGGAAAGCAGTAGTAAGCAGAGGTGCTCAGACCATGGTGCAAAGCCTGGCCGAACTCAGCGGGAAAGATGTTAGTGATATTCAGGTCCAAAGGCGTGAGGGAAAATCCATTGCCGAGATAGCCGAAGAAAATGGAGTTGACCAAGATACTCTAGTTAATACCATTACCGAAAAGAACCAGGGAAAACTCCAGACCAGGTTGGACGCCGGAACCATTACCCAGGAGCAGTATGATTCCTGTCTGCAGAATATGCAACAAAACATAAAGGAACGCATTAAGGAACGCTCGGAAAGGACTGCAACCGGCGGCCCCGGCCCCGGTCAGGGTATGAACCAGGGACAAATGCATAAGCACGGCGGCGGGTTTAAAAATAGTGCAGCCGGTCAAGGTCAAAAGGGTTTGAACTGCGGCCAGGGAAACTGCGGCAACTGCCCTTATGCAAAATAACTTGCACTTGCAGAAAACAAGGGAATAATTCCCTTGTTTTCTTTTGATATCACAATAGCCATCAACCTCTAGTGTCAAGGGATGGTTTTTACTTAAAATTACGAATTAGTCACACAAAACTTTGCCAGTAAAATTAGGCTTGCGTTTTTCGACAAAAGACATAACTCCTTCTTTAAAATCATCTGAAGTCCAGGCTAAAACTTGATTAAGGCTTTCCAATTCTGCTTGTTGATAAAAATCATTTTTCAGAGAAGCTCTTATTAGTTTCTTGTCCATCCATACTGAATATAAAGGCATTTTTAATAAACGGTCGGCCCATTTTTCAGCTTCAGTTAATACTTGATCTTTAGCTACTACTTTATTAACTAAACCTAAGCTTAAAGCTTCTGCACTATCTAAAACTTTACCATACCATAAAATTTCTAATGCTTTATGATAACCAACTTTTTGGGTTAAAAAGTAGGAAGCCCCACTATCAGGGGTAAAGCCTATATTAATAAAATTAAACCCGAATTTAGCAGTATCAGCCGCAATAATTAAATCACAAGCCATCATAATTGCTACGGAAGCACCTGCTACTGCTCCGTTAAGTGCAGCAATGACAGGTTTTTCAATCTCATAAATCGTCTTAACTATTTCAGTTGAACAATCATATGTATATTTTGCTTGTGCAGGACTATTCATAGCTGCCAATACAGAAATATCACCACCTGCCGACCATCCTGTGCCTGCCCCGGTAATTATTAATGCTTGAATATCATTGTTTTTAGTTACTTCAGTACAAGCTTCAAGTAGATCGATCGATAATTGTTCGCTAATAGCATTAAGTTGTTTTGGACGGTTAAAAGTTAAAATAGCTACACCATTTTCCTTAGCTTCTAAAATACAAGTTTCCCAGTTTTTAATCATAAATTATTTTCACCTTTCTACAAAAAATCTCAGATAATAGCTAATATTATAACACTTTAATAAAATTCTATCTATTAACAATATAGGTAAGTTTACTTATAAAAGCATAAAATAAACTGTTTTTTACCTATTTTCCCAGCATAACTCCATTTGTTTTATGCAGTAGCTTATTCCATTACTTGACTATCAACCATCGGGAAAGGTAAATAAAGCCCATTTTCTGCTTTACTTAATGCTTATAAGAAGCGTGTTATATAATTGTTCATAGGCATCCAATTCTTTTTTCAGGGAATATTTTTGCTCTACAAGGCGGCGTGCGTTTTTACCCATCTGCTGGCGCAACTCACGATTTACCATCAGATTACGGGCGGCAGCAACGAGATCATCCTGGTTATGTACATAGTAACCTTCCACACCATTTTGAATGATATTTATATTACCCGGTACAGACGTAAGCAGGCAAGGCTTACCCAGGCTCATGGCTTCCAGAGCAGCCTGGGGTTGTCCTTCGGCATGGGAGGTGTTGAGGACCACGTCACCCACAGATAAAAGACTGTACATTTGTCGGTGGGGAAATTCACCCGGATAGATAACCCAGGGCAAGGCATGAATACGTTTCAGGATGCGGTCACTATATTCCTGGTCTATTATGGTGCCAAGAATAAGCAGGCGCAGGTGAGGAAACTCCGGTTGCAGTTTTTCCAGTCCATCTATAGCCAGTTCCAGATTCTTAACTGGTCGGATACCACTGGGTAGAAGGAAGACGAAGTCGTTTTCATTTAATTCTAACTGACTGCGATTCGGGCCGTCTTCTTTCTCCAGTAAAACTCCCTGGGGAATGGTAACCAGTTTGTTGGAGTAATCCGGATATAGTTCTTGAAATATCAATTTAAAATAGTCGTTAAAAATAACGATATAACGTACGGCATCTAATGTTTTCGCTATTACCGGTTCGTGATTTAAAACCAGATCATAGTTTACATCGGTTCCGGTTGTAGTAAGGAGTAAAGGTAGCCGGGTTATGTTGGGGAAGGCGGATAATACCCGGGCAAAATGAGTTATGTTTAATCCATGAATTAGAGAATAGCGTTCTTCCCTCAAATTCTTGTCCAATATTTCCTGCCAATTAGCTGACTCCAGGGATATTAATTCTATATTCCATCCTCGCTGGCACAAACCAACTTTCAATCTTTCGCTGGTAAGTGTATTGCCCCGGGGATTTTTATGAAAAGGGGTTATCATAAGAATTCTGTAATCAGATATCTGTAGCTGCATAAACCTGTCTATGATCTCCTAAATCGTAATTTTGGGGGAAGTAGGACAACGGTGTTTTACTTTATTTTAACAAGGTAAAACATTCACTATAATCGCACCCGGCAGTCATAATTCCACGGTAACGATTAAACCCTTTAATGGCTTCATCGTATCGGCAGTATTCTAGTTGAGAAAGATGCATTTGTAAAGCTGTCATTTTTTGCTCCATAAACTCGCTAATATCCTCACAATAGCCCACCTCCTGGATAGGAGTCCATACCTCATAGGCCAGAATGGTAGTTACCCTCCATGGTTGTATACCGCATTCAGGGAAAAAGGGTGCCCCCGATCGCTGGCAGGCTTCCATCAAGAGGAGATGAGTTACCTGGTGATCCCGGTTGCCTTCCTGGCTATGGGGAATATATACGATATCCGGTTTAATATCTCTTATAATGCTGGTGATTCTTACTAAGTTTTCTTTATTAAATTCAACATAGCCATCGGCTATGCGTAAAAAAATTACGTTGCTTACCTGCAAATGGTTAGCAGCCTTACTAGCTTCTTCCTCCCTTAGAGCAGCTAATTCTTCCTTGGCATATTTTAACCCCCCGGCATCTCCTGAGGTCATATACATAATTGTAACCTGGTTACCGGCTTTACAATGTTTAGCAATACTACCTCCACAGCCGATAATATCATCATCTGGATGAGGAGCTACAATAAGAACGTGTTGCACTTGCCTACCTGCCTTTCATTGGCTTTTTATTAAGATTTTAACATAATGAAGAATTAGAAAGAAAGGTGACAGGGGACGGTTCCTGTGTCACCCCTGCAGGGGTGACACAGGAACCGTCCCCTGTCACCTTTCACCTTTTGCGGTTAAAAAAGGAGGAAAAGCAATTAGTCCATGGGGCCGCCTTCCCAATACTGTCTTATTTTACGTAAAGCATAGCCGCCAAAAAACAGACCGTTAATAAAGGCCAGCGGTATAGCCATAGCCCCAAAGTAATGAAATTTCTGCTTCATATCTTCCTTGCCATCAGTGGTACGATACCTGGTCATATTATCCCTCCTTCCATAATCTATTTTTAACGGATATCAGCTGAAATATATCAAGATAAAATTTTCAGCTCTTATTCATTATGGAAGGATAAACTTTTGCTAACAGAAGGTATAGCAGAGTTCCACCTATGGTTAAAATTAACAACAACGTTACGAGTTTCGTAAACATACGCATCACCCTTAATAGCTTGTGATGCATAGAAATTTTTATTCAGTTTTTTTATTGCGGGGCATACAAATAACTTCTTTGACCTGAGTAGAGAAAAAATGATTGGAATGAGCAGGTTCTATGATCAGGGCGGCATCTGCTCCCCGGCTGCTTCCGCCTATAGCAATTACCTCCTCTCCGTAAGGAATAAGACCGGCATCCAGTGCCATAATGGTAACCTCTATCGCTACTTTGACTCCCTGGCCAAATATTCTTAAAGTCTGGGCCATTATTTCCGCGGGATAGACACCACCAAATTGGTTGCGGATAGCCCGGTCAGCACCGGCAAAAAAATGCGTGGTAGTTAAGACATGAATTCCCTGTTCCATCAAATCTTTATGAGTAGACGGGTCCATCTCATTTTCCCCGGGTTTGGCAAAACCATTATGGTGGGTTACACAAACCAGGTTTAGTTTCTGCTTGTCCTTACACTTTTCCATTAACTGTTTAATAGTATTACCTTGATTTGATGCTACCACGATGTTTAAGATATTCAATTCCTCTGCTCGTTTAAGAGCTAAATCAATAACAGCTGCAGTATTTTGTGAACCAGCCTTATCAAAAAACATAAAAAACACCTTCCTTTAAAAAATAGACACAGATTACGCCGATTTCCTGCGATGCTTTCAAACCCCAGCAGGGCACACACATGGGTCTGCCCCTACAAATCAATCTTTAAAACTATCGATTTCATCTTCGTTTAAGGTTTTAACAATCATTATAGTGTGTAATTTAGATAAATCAACTTCGTGTTCATGGGCTATCTTTTGGCCTCGGGAATTAAAAACCACCTTGACTACAGGTCGGTTAGGATGTTCCCGGTTGGTATCAATAACGATTCCGGTATCACCGGTATTAAGTTTTACCACGGAACCAACCGGATATACGGCAATATTGGCAACTAGTGCTGTTACATAGGTCGGATCCAGGTAGATTCCACTCATACTTTTTAAAATATTTATACCCTGATTGATAGAATAGGGAGGTCGGTAAGGACGATTAGCCAATAAAGCGTCATAAACATCTGCAACCGCTACAATACGCGCATACTCCAGGATTTTTTCTCCGGCTAGATTACGGGGATAACCCTTACCGTCCCAGCGTTCGTGATGCTGAAAGGCAACATGGGTAGAAAGCAAGGACAAGTCGTGATATTCGCGCAGTATTCGAAACCCGAATTCTGGATGCCGCTTTATTTCACTAAATTCGTCCCGAGTCAGCTCCCCTGGTTTATTTAATATTTTTAAATTAACCCGCATTTTCCCGATATCATGTAATAGAGCGCCAATACCCAGTTCATTAAGTTGGGTATGATGGTAACCTGTAGTAATTCCGGTCATAATAGCTAAAATGCAGACATTTACAGAATGAGCAAAGGTATAATCATCAAAAGACCTAATATCCGAGAGACTGAATAAAATGTTACGATTGACCAGTAGTTCATCTACAATATTACTAACTGTTTCTTTTACTCTACGAATATCCAGGTTATGATTCTTACCTAATTTATTAAAGTTTTCCCTAACCATTCGTATGGTATTATTACGGGTTTCATCTGCAACCACATCGCGATATTCCAAATCACCGAATATTTCATCCCTGATATAAACTGATTCGATTTCCAATTCGCCCAGTCTTTTTATATAACTATTACTAAGTACTACACCACTATGTAATAATATGCGACCATCACTACTAAAGATAGCACGGGCAACTACCATACCTTGTTTTAGTTTTTGTACAGTTATTCGTCTCATACTTTATCACCTTGCTAAATTTTACGTCATTCTTTGTTTGAATTCTAGATTTTTCCACGACTTCCTGGCCTGTTATTTTGTCATTTCTTTAGTTAATGTAGCAATACCTGCATATTAACTAATTATTTTTAGTTGAAGGGGAAAAATGAGAGTACTAGAGAAGACTCAAACAATTGCTATATTAAGGTTTAAGTGATACATTAGAATTAATTAAAAACAAACATAGGGGCGTTAAATGAAACGTAAAAAACCTTATTTTCCAAGGCCAGTATTAAAAGATCTAGTTAATGAAATTAAAAAAATGATAATAAGCAATACAGGACAATTATCCATTCTTGATTTGATTGAGGAAATACCCTTTGAGGTCAGGCCCCAGGTGATAGATAGCCTATCTGCCTTTCATGATCCAGAACTGGTACCATTCTATTATCTATTAAAAATGGAATATGGTAGTGAACTAACTGCAGTTTGTGACCGAGCTTTGGAGAAATGCCGTATGGCAGGTATGAACATAACTCCCCCGGTATTCTTTAGAGGAGAATTTATTAAATC